>DAHWNE010000388.1 GCA_027340195.1 Acetobacteraceae bacterium
GTGAGTTCGCCGGCCGGGCGGGCGGCGCGGTCGGCCAGCCCCACCGCTTCCAACGCGGCCTCGGCGGCGCCGGCCGCGTTGGTGTCCGAAAGCCCCGCGCCGTAGCCGGCGACGACGACGTTTTCCAACAGCGACAGGCGCGGGAAGCTGCGCACCACCTGGAACGTGCGGCCCACCCCCAGGCGGGCGATGCGATGCACCTTCCGCCCGCGCAACTCCACCTCGCCCAGCCGCGCCGAACCGGTATCGGCGACGATCACCCCGCACAGCAGGTTGAACAGGGTGGTCTTGCCGGCGCCGTTGGGGCCGATGATGCCCAGGATCTCGCCCGCCCGCAGCTGGAACGAGACTTCCTGCACGGCGCGCAGCCCGCCGAAAGTCTTCGAGATGGCGCGCACGTCCAGCAGAACCTGCCCGCGCGGCGGCATCACCGCCGGGGCCGGGCGCGGCGCCGGCGCCGGTGGCGGCGGGGCGGGTCGGAAGAAGCGGTCGCGGAAGGTCCAGAACAGCCCCTCCGGCGCGGCCAGCATGATGGCGATAATGGCGACGCCATAGACCACGCCCTGGATGCCGGGGATGATGCTGCCCAGCTTCGCGTTCAGCGTCTCGGCCAGCGGGATCAGCACCGCCGCGCCGATCACCGGCCCCCACACCGTGCCGACGCCGCCGAACAGCGTCAGCACCAGCGCCTGCGCCGAGACGATGACGTTGAACACGGCATCCGGCGTCACCACCAGCAGCACGCAGGCATAGAGACCGCCGGCGGCGGCCGAGACCGCCCCGCTGGCCACCAGCCCGCGCATCTTCCACCGCCAGGTGTCGAGCCCCGCCGCCTCGGCGGCGAGCTCGTTCTGGCGCACCGCCAGCAGCGCCAGGCCGAAGCGCGAGTTCTCCACCAGGAGCCCGGCGATCATCGCCAGCACGAACAGCCCCAGCGCCACCAGCGTCATCGTCAGCGGGGTGGTGAATTGCAGGAACAGCACCGGATGGTCGCGGTGCATCGGCAGCGGCACTTCCTGGAACC
Source organism: Acetobacteraceae bacterium (assembly GCA_027340195.1). GTDB lineage: Bacteria > Pseudomonadota > Alphaproteobacteria > Acetobacterales > Acetobacteraceae > JAJZVS01. The sequence goes on from DAHWNE010000388.1 coordinate 1,025, forward strand.
CGAGGTATTCCAGCACGTAGAGAATCGCCAGCGGGTAGGCGAGCATCGAGAGGGCGAAATAATGCCCGCGCAGCCGGAAGGTGGGCAGCCCGATCAGCACCGCCGCCACCGCGCCCACCGCCATGCCGAGCGGAATCCCCAGCCATGGCGTGAGATGCCAATAGACCAGCGCCAGGGTGACCACATAGGCGCCGATGCCGAAAAACGCCGCATGGCCGAACGAGACCAGCCCACTCATGCCCGAGAACAGGTTCCACCCCAGCCCCAGCACCGCCCAGACCGGCACCAGGGTCAGGATCAGCTGGTAGTAGCTGTTGTGAACCAGCGAAGCGCCGAGCGCGTACAGCACCACCAGCACGGCCGCCACCGCCGCATCGCGCCGCAGCCGCCTTGCGCCGCCGATCCTCATGCGCGCTCCGCCGACCGGCCGAACAACCCTTTCGGGCGCAGGCCGACGATCAGCAGGAACACCACGAAGATCGCCGCGTTCTGCAACTGCGGCGGCAGGATCAGCGCCGAGACCTGCTGCACGAAGCCCACCGTCAGCCCGCCCCAGAACGCGCCCAGGATGCTGCCCATGCCGCCCAGCACCACCCCCGAATACATGATGATGACGTAATCGAGCCCGACGAACGGGGTGAAGGTCAGGTAGGTGGCCATCAGCCCGCCGGCGATGGCGGTGATGGCCGCGCCGAGGCCGAAGGCGATCCGGTACGCCCGATCGACGTCGATGCCCATATACGTCGCCGCCACCGGATTGTCCGCCGCCGCGCGCAGCGCCTTGCCCAAGGTGGTGCGCTCCATCACCAGCCACAGAGCCACCGCCACCACGATCGCCACCCCGCAGGCGAACACCCGCGCCTGGTTGAGGAACAGCAGCGCATCGCCCGGAAACGGCCCGAGGATGAACGCGCGGGCGGACAGCGGCGTCAGCACGCTCATGGGCGTGGAGCCGAACAGGATCAACCCGCCGTTCTGCAGGATCAGCGAAATCCCCAGCGTCACGATCAGCTGCCCGTAGCCGCCCTGATCCAGCCGCGCCGCGGTGGAGAGGCCCGAGACATGCGAGATCAGGAACCGGTGCAACAGCGCGCCGCCGGCGAACATCACCGGACCGGCCAGGATGGCGGCCACGAACGGGCCGACCAGCGGGCCGAAAATGCCGAGCACGGCGAACCCCGCCACCAGATAGACGCTGATATACATGCCCAGCATCAGGAACTCGCCCTGGGCGAAATTGACCACTTTCATGATGCCGAAGATCAGGCCGAGGCCGATGCACATCAGCCCATAGAGGCAGCCGATGATGAGGCCGGCCGCCACCGCGTTGAGGATGTTCTCGAACAACCCGCCCCCCTTTCGGCGCCGGTTGTCCGGGCCATTACATCAGCAACGTCCAGCCTCGGGACAGCCGCCCCAGATGCCGCTCCGGCTCGCCGGTCCACAGCACTGCGCCATCCTGCCCCACCCCGGCCGCCGACGCCACCCCCTGCGCCTCGAGCCCGTCGGCGGCACGGGCGCGGGAGGTGGTGTGGTGATGGCCATGCACGATCAGCCCCGCGCCCATCGCGCGCGCCAGCGCCTCGAGCGGCGCCTTGCCGGCGGGATGGGCGGAGGGCGCCTCGTGCGTCACCAGGATATCGGCTCGCAGCGCGGCCAGCCGCGCGACATCCTCCGGCCAGATCGCCAGCCCGCCGAGCGAGGCAGCGAGGGACGCGCGATGATCCGCCGACCAATGCGCCCCGAGGCTGCGCAAATCCGCCTCCAGCGCGTCGCGGCCGTGCAGCCGGGGGGGCTCCGGCGGGTCCCAGATGCGCGGGCGGAACGTTCCGCCCAGCCCGGCGATGCGCAGCCCGCCGATCTCCGCGACGCGCCCATGCAGGGCGCCGGCGGCGGTCGCGGGGTTGCGCGCGGGATCGGTCAGGTTGGCCCACATCTCCGGCCCGCCGTCGGCATCGTGGTTGCCGAAAATCCAGTAGAGCGCGATCCCGGCCGCGCGCAGCGGCGCCGTCAGCGCATCCAGCGGCCGGTCGCACTGCATGTCCCCCAGCAGCACCGCCGCACGGGGCGGAGCGGGCAGCGCGGCCAGCCCCGCGGCCACCAGATCCCAGCGCTGATGCACATCGCCGATGAAGACGATGCTCACGCTTGTCCCGACCGCACTTGACGCGCTCCCGACCCGCTACCTACCGTCCGGTAACAGAGGCCGCTTCCTGCGGCAACTCCGGGGGACCGCGCGGCGTGGATCAGATCACCGAACCCGAAACCATTCTCGACCGTCTCGCCCGGCAGGCGCGGCGCCGCGACTCTCCGTGCGGCGCCGGCCGCATGGTCTGGCACGAATGGGGCGAGGGCCCGCCGCTGGTGTTCCTGCACGGCGGCAGCGGCTCCTGGCGCCACTGGGTCCGCAACATTCCGTTTTTCGCGCGCTCCCGCCGGGTGATCGCGGCCGACCTGCCCGGCCTCGGCCTGTCCGACCTGCCGCCGGAGCCGGACAGCCCGCCGGCGATGGCCGAAATCCTCGCCACCGGCCTCGCCGGGCTCGATCGTTACGATCTCTGCGGGTTCTCGTTCGGCGGCGTGATGGCCGGCTGCCTCGCCGCGATCGAAGGCCCCCGGGTGCGGAGCCTGACCATCGTGGGTTCGGGCGGGCTCGGCCTGCCGCGCGGGACCACCACCCTGGTGAAAGTGCGCCATCTGGACGGTCCGGCGCGGGAGGCGGCGCACCGCGCCAACCTGGCCGCGCTGATGATCGCCGACCCGGCGCGCATCGACCCGCTGGCGCTGGCGATCCAGGACTGGAACACCCGCCACTCGCGGCTGAAATCGCCGGTCATCTCGCGCGGAACCTGGCTGCGCGACGCGCTTGCGGTGGCGCGCGCCCCGCTCGGCGGCATCTGGGGCGCGCGCGATGCGACCGGGCTGCCCGATATCGCCGCGCGGGAGGCGGCGATGCGCGCGCTGCACCCGGAGCTCCGGTTCACCGCCATCCCGGGGGCCGGCCACTGGGTCGCCTACGAGGCGGCCGATGCGTTCAACGCGGCGCTCGCGGCGCTGCTGGAGGCGGCATGACCAAACCCGGAATGCTGGCCGGCGTGCGGGTGATCGAGGCCGCCGATCAGGACGCCGAGTATTGCGGCCTGCTGCTGGCCGGCCTCGGCGCCGAGGTCATCAAGCTCGAGCCGCCGACGGGCGCGCCCACCCGCGCCGTCCCGCCGTTCCTCGACGACGTTCCGGGTCCCGAGCGGTCGCTGTTCTTCTGGGCCTACAACCGCGGCGAGCGCTCGGTCGTCACCGAGGATCCGGCGGCGCTGATCGCGGGCGCGGACGTGCTGCTGCTCTCCGGCGCCCCCGGCCGCGCCTTCGATGCCGCCGCGCTGCGCGCGCGCCACCCCGGCCTCATCACCGCCCGCGCCACCCCGTTCGGCGATACCGGGCCCTGGCGCGATTATCGCGGGTCCGACCTGATCCATCTGGCCCTCGGCGGCGAGATGATGAACTGCGGCTACGACCCCGATCCGCGGCTGCGCTACGACACGCCGCCGATCGCCCCGCAGGCGTTCCATTCCGCGCATATCGCCGGCGAGCAGCTGGCGGTGGGCATCCTGGCCGCGCTGCTGCACCGCGAGGCCACCGGCGAGGGCCAGGACGTGTCCATCGCCCTGCACGAGGCCTGCGCCAAGAACACCGAGCTCGACGTGATGTTCTGGGTCATGCGCCGCGCCCCCCTGTGGCGCCTGACCTGCCGGCACGCTGTCGAGACGCCCAGCCACACCCCGTCCATCAGCCATACCAAGGACGGACGCTGGTGCATCCAGCACGGGATGGGCGCGCGCGACCTGGTGCATATGGTACCGTTCCTGTCGCGCTACAATATGGCGGCCGACCTGCAACCGCCGCCGCCGGAGACCGACCTCAAGGCCCGCAACGTCCCCGGCTCGGCCGGCGCCGACGAATCGCGGCTGCACATGCTGGACGTGATCGCCCGCTTCGTGCGCGCCTTCACCTATGCCAACCTGCCCTGGCAGGAGGCGCAGGAGGCCGGGCTGCTGTGGGCGCCGCTGCGCAAGCCGCACGAGAACGCGGCCGACCCGCACTGGCAGGCGCGCGGCAGCTACGCCGAAGTGCCGCATCCCGAACACGGTCGCGGCTTCACCTACCCGGTCAGCAAATGGATCGCGACGGAGACGGAGTGGCAGCCCGGC
>DAHWNE010000404.1 GCA_027340195.1 Acetobacteraceae bacterium
TCTCGGGCACGCTGGCGGGATCGGGCGAGCTCGAGGAGCTGCGCTTCTACGGCATCGAGGAAGCGCTGAGCTACGACCTCGCCGAGCCGCAACGGCGGGTGATCGAGCGTCTCAAGGCCTGGCTGGCGATGCCTCCGGCCATGCGCGGTGCCGAGCGGGCGCTGCCGGTCTTTCGCCGCCGGCGCTGGGCGGAGGAATAGCACCCCCCTTGAGCCGGTCGCGGTTTCGTCATAACCCCCCGAGGCCAGGGGGCGATTCCAAGCTGAACCGAGACACTTCGAGGGAGACGTCTGATGAATCAATCGCGCGAGTTTCTCAGCTTGGCCCGGCGCCAGGCGCTGCAACTCGGCCTCGGCACCGCCGGCGGCTTGCTGGTTCCCGGCCTGTTCGCCGATCTCGCCCGGGCCGCCGAGGCGCCGATCGGTACCTGGCCCGCCGGGGTGGCGGGGGATTCGGTCTTCGTGGGCGTTACCAGCCCGCTCACCGGCCCCTATTCGGCCGACGGCAAGGATCACGTGAAGGGCTACGAGCTGGCATTTGCCGAGATCAACGAGGGCGGCGCCAACGCCAAGGCCTGGGGTCTCAAGGGCAAGGGCGTGCTGGGCAAGCAGATCAAATACGGCGTCGCCGATTCCGAGCTCAAGCCGAATGTCGCGGTGCAGGCGCAGACCCAGTTCATCCAGCGCGACAAGGCGATCATGATCACCGGCTGCGTGTCCTCGGCCGAGGCGGTGGCGGTGGAGGAACTGGCGCAGCGCGACCACGTGCTGAACATGGTGGGCGCCTCGGGCGCGAACGCGACCACCGGGCGTGATTGCCAGCGCTACGGGTTCCGCAGCCAGCCGTCCGCCTACATGGCCTGCAAGGCGCTGGCGCCGGTCGTGGCGCAGCATTACGGGCGCGACAAGAAGGTCGCGTACCTGGTGCCGGACTACAATTACGGGCACTCGGTGTTCCGTTCCTTCTCCGAGTTCACCAAGCCTTACGGCTGGACCACGGTGGCGAAGGTGGTGATCCCGCTGGTCACCTCGGACTACAGCTCGGCGCTGCTCAACATCGCCAACTCGGGAGCCGATATTTTTGTCAATATCGAGTTCGCGGCGCAGGCGGTGAACTCCACCAAGCAGGGCGCGCAGTTCGGCATCTTCAAGAAGATGCAGATGATCGTACCGAACATTTCCTCCTTCCAGGGGCAGGAGACGGGGCCGGCGCTGATGCAGGGCGTGTTCGGCACCATGGACTGGTACTGGAAGCTCGAGGACAAGTTCCCGCTGTCGAAGCGCTTCGTGAACGCCTTCCGCGCCAAGTTCCACTACACCCCGGCCTGGGGGGCGCATGTCGGCTATATCCAGACTTATATCTGGGCGCTGGCGGTCGAGCGCGCGGGCACGTTCTACCCGCCGGCGGTCATCAAGACGCTGGAGGCGTCGAAGGCCAACCCGTTCGAGTCCACCCTGGGCAAGGTCTGGTACCGCGCCGAGGACCACCAGATGATCCGTCCGGTTCCGGTGGTGGTGGCGAACTCGGCGAAGCAGATGAAGAACAAGGACGACGTGTTCGACATCGTCGATCTGGTGCCGGGCGAGCAGGCGGTCAGCCCGCCCGCGTTCCTCGGCTGCAAGCTCGGCCCCTATACCTGAGGGGTTGATGCCCAGCACCGCGCTGCTGCTGTCGCAGGCCTTCAACGGGCTTGCGCTCGGGACTTTGCTGGCGCTGGTCGCCAGCGGGCTGACCATCATCCTCGGCACGCTCGGGGTGTTGAACTTCGCGCATGGCGCCCTGTTCATGCTGGGCGCCTACGCGATGTATGTGGTGATGGCCCATACCGGCTCGTGGCTGCTGGGGCTGTTGGCCGGCGGGGTGTTCATGCTGGTGGTGGGCGTGGCGTTGGAGCGGCTGCTGGTGCGGCTGTTCTACCAGCGCCCGCACGAGGACCAGATCCTGGTCACCTTCGGCGCCGGCATCGTCATCGTGGAAGCCGTCCGGGCCTATTTCGGCGGCAACACGAAGTCGGTGCCGACGCCGCCCTGGGGCCAGGGGATCGTGCGGCTCGGCTTCCTGTTCTACCCGACCTATCGGCTGGAACTGATCGGCATCGTCGCGGCGGTGCTGTTCGCGTTGTACCTGCTGCTCTACCGGACCTCGATCGGCCTGGTGGTGCGCGCCGGCATCGAGGACGCGCGCATGGTCGGCGTGCTCGGCATCAACGTCCGCCGCGCCTTCCTGGCGGTGTTCGCGCTGGGGGTGCTGGCGGCCGGGGTGGCCGGGATGCTGTATGCGCCCATCGTTTCGGTGCAGCCGGACATGGGCGGCAGCTTCCTGGTGGAGGCATTCGTGGTCATCGTGATCGGCGGGCTCGGGTCCTATCCGGGCGCGGTGGTGGGCGGGCTGATCGCGGGCGAGATCATCTCCCTCACCTCCGCCTTCAACACCGCCTATTCGGAGGTCATGCTGTTCGCGGTGATGGCGCTGTTGCTGGTGCTGCGTCCGCAGGGGCTGTTCGGGTCCGAGGGTCGGGTATGAAGCTCGGGCGGCTGGCGCCCGAGGCGGTTCTGGCGGCGGTGCTGATCGCCGCGCCGTTCCTGCTGGTGCATGTCGGGTTCTCCTACGACCTGCTGGAACGCATCCTGGACTGGGGGCTGATCGGGCTCGGGTTCGATCTGCTGTTCGGCGTCGCCGGGATGCTGTCCTTCGGTCAGGCGGCGTTCTACGGCACCGGCGGGTTCGTCGCCGCCTGGCTGCTGGTCGGGCACCACCTCGCGAGCGTCTGGCTGGCGCTGGCCGTCGGTACCCTGGCGGCGGGGCTGGTCGGGCTCGGGGTGGGGGCGCTGGCGGTCCGCCGGATCGGCATCTATTTCACCATGATAACGCTCGCGTTCTGCGAGATGGGCTTCTTCCTCGAAAACTCGCCGCTTGCGGCTTATACGGGGGGCGAGAACGGGCTGCCCGGCGTGCCGGTCCCGCAGCTGGGGCCGTGGCGGCTCACCTCCGGGCTGCCGATCTACTGGCTGCTCGCGGTGCTGTTCCTCGCCGGCTTCGTGCTGGCCCGGCGCATCCGCCATTCCCCGTTCGGCGCGGTGCTGGCGGCGATCAAGGGGAATGCCGCGCGGGCCGGACAGGCGGGCCACTCGGTGCCCGACTACAAGCTGGCGGTGTTCGTCATCGCCGCGCTCTACGCCGGGCTGGCGGGCGGGCTGCTGGGGGTGATCCAAAGCTACATGCCGCCCGACGCCTTCGCGCTGGATACCTCGGGCCAGCTGGTGGTGCAGACCATCATCGGCGGCGTGGGCACGCTGATCGGCCCGATGGTCGGCGCCGCGGTGTGGCTGTGGCTGCGCGACAACCTCCAGATGATCCCGCATGTCGGCGCGCTGTGGAAGCTGATCCTGGGGCTGATCTTCGTGGTGCTGGTGGTGGCGCTGAAGCGCGGCATCGCGGGCGAGCTCCGCTATCTGCTCACCCGTCGCCGCCGGGCCGCGGCCGAGGCGGGCGTGCCGGAGGACAGCGCCGACGGGGCGCCGATGCCGCTCGCGGCCCCCGACCTGCCGCTGCGCGCCCCGCTGGTGGCCACGCGCGCCGATGCCCCCGCCCTGCGCGCGCTCGGCGTTTCCAAGTTCTACGGCGGGCTGCACGCGGTGGAGGATGTTTCGTTCCAGGTCCGCTCCGGCGCGATCCATGCCGTGATCGGCCCGAACGGCGCCGGCAAATCCACCCTGTTCAAGATGCTGTCGGAGGAGATCGCGCCGACCTCGGGACGGGTGGAGCTGTTCGGCCGGCCGATCACCGGGCTCGGCGTCACCCGCGCCACCCAGCTCGGCATCGGCAAGTCGAACCAGCTCAACCAGCTGTTCCTCGATCTTTCGGTGAGCGAGAATATCCGGCTTGCCGCCCTGGCGCGCGCGCGCGGTAGGTTCCGCGCCGATCTGTGGCGCGCGGCCGACAGCATTCCCGCGGTGGAGCGGCAGGTGGCGCTGGCGACGGCGACGGTGGGTCTCGCGCATCGCGCCCAGGTGCCGGTGCATGTGCTGCCCTACGGCGAGAAGCGCCGGCTCGAGATCGGCATCGCGCTCGCCACCGGGGCCAATGTGCTGCTGCTGGACGAACCGCTGGCCGGCATGTCGCCCGCCGAGCGCGTCGCCACCCGCGCCCTGGTGCGGGAGATCGCCCGCGGGCGCACCGTGCTGATCGTCGAGCACGACATGGACGCGATCTTCGAACTCGCCGAACGCATCACCGTGCTCTACGAGGGACGGCTGCTGGCCGAGGGCACGCCGGATGAGATCCAGCGCAACCAGGCGGTGCAGGCCGCCTATCTGGGGGGGCTGCATGAGCACGAGCCTGCTTGAGCTCGAAGCGGTCAACAGCTTCTACGGCGACAGCCATATCCTGTTCGATGTCTCGCTGACCGTGGGCCGCAACGAGGTGGTCGCCCTGCTCGGCCGCAACGGCGCCGGCAAGACCACCACCCTGCGCAGCATCATGGGGCTGGTGACCCCGCGATCGGGCAGCATCCGGCTGGATGGCCGCGCCATCGCCGGCCTGCCGCCGTTCGAGATCGCCCGGCTCGGGTTGCAGCTGGTGCCGGAGGAGCGCGCCATCTTCGGCCAGCTCACGGTGGAGGAGAATCTGCGCCTCGCCGCGCTGACCGCGCCGAACGCCTGGAGCCTGGACCGCATCTACGAATTCTTCCCGCGCCTGCGCGAACGGCGCCGGTCCGGCGGACGCCAGCTCTCGGGCGGGGAACAGCAGATGCTGGCGATCGCGCGGGCGCTGATCCGCGACGCGCAGGTGATCCTGCTCGACGAGCCGTTCGAGGGGCTGGCGCCGCTGATCGTGCGCGACCTGGTGCGGGTCAGCCGCGACCTCGCGGCGCAGGGGCGCACCATCCTGGTGGTGGAACAGAACGTGGTGGCGGCGCTGAGCTTCGCCGACCGCGTCTATGTGCTCAACAACGGGCATATCGCCTGGGAGGGGACGCCGGCGGCGCTGCGCGGGGATCCGGCGCTGATGAAGGCGCATCTGGGGGTGTAGCCGAGCCGTCCGCGATCGGCTATAAATTGGCGAATCGCAACGATTATGACGGATCGGAGACAGCCCGATGTCAGCCGCGTTACCGTCTGCCGTCGCCAACCCCGGCCTGTTCCTGCGCCGCTGGCTCGCCAACCCGTTGCAGATGGGATCGGTGGTGCCGTCGGGCCCCGCGCTCTGCGCCCGCGTGGTGTCCGCGCTGCGGCCGGAGGGGGCCTGGCCCGCGGAAGTGTTGGAACTGGGCGCCGGAACCGGCGTCATCGCCCGCGCCCTGCTGGATGCCGGCCTGCCGCCGGGGCGCCTCACGGTGGTGGAGATCGTGCCGGAGATGGCGGCCCATCTGCGGCGGGTGCTGCCCGGGGCGCGGGTGATCGCGGCCGATGCGCGGGCCGTGCCGCGGCTGGGCCTGGTGCCGCCGGCGGAGGCGGTGATCTGCGGCATCCCGCTGGTGCTGCTGGGGCGGGAGGCCCAGCGCGGCTTCGTCGCGGCGATGGACGCGCTGGCGCCGGGGCGCGGGTTCTTCCATTACAGCTACTGCGTCACCTCGCCCCTGCCGGCGCGCGCGCTGGGGCTGACGGGGCGGCGCGTCGCCTGGACGCCGCGCAATTTTCCCCCCGCCAGCCTGTGGCGCTACACGCCCGCCTGAGCGCGCAGGGCGCCGGAATTGCGCCGTTCCTCCTCGGCGCGGACCGTGTCCAGCAGGTAGTGCGGCCCGAGGGCGGCCAGATCGACGGCGCCGAGCTGGCCCATCACCAGATCGATCTCGCGCTTCAGGATGCCGATCGCCTGCTTCACCCCGGCCAGCCCGCCGGCGGTGGCGCCATAGAGCGTGGCTCGCCCGGTCAGCACGAAATCCGCGCCGAGGCAGAGCGCGGCGACGATGTCCGCGCCGCGACGAACCCCGCTGTCCAGCAGCAGCATCACGTCGGGCCCCACCGCGGCGCGGATCATCGGCAGCATCTCGAGCGGCGAGGGCGCGAGGTCGAGCTGCCGCCCGCCATGGTTGGAGACGATCAGCCCATCGACGCCGAGGCGGGTGGCGATGCGCGCGTCCTCCGGGTGCAGCACGCCTTTCAGCAGCAGCTTGCCGGGCCAGGCGGCGCGGATCGCCTCGAGATCGGCCCAGCTCTGGCTGGCGTCGGGGGTCTGCTGGGCGAACAGATCGGCCACTTGGTCGGGGCTGGCGCCGGGCGGGGCATAGGGCTGCCAATTGCCCAGCATCGGCAGCCCGCCGGAGCGGTAGTAGTTCCACACCCAGGCCGGATGCAGCATCGCCTCCAGGATGGTGGGCAGGGTCATGCGCAGCGGGCGGACGAAGCCGTTGCGCCGGTTGCGCTCCCGGTTCGAGGAGACCGGCACGTCGCAGGTGACGGCGATGGTGGAGAGACCCAGCGCCTTCGCCCGGCGC
>DAHWNE010000432.1 GCA_027340195.1 Acetobacteraceae bacterium
TCTCCACCCCCGCATAGCCCGACGCCATGGAGCGCTTGATGAACAGCACCGTGCCCGCCTTCTCCACCTCCAGGATCGGCATCCCGTAGATCGGCGAGGCCTTGTCGGTCTTCGCCGCCGGGTTGGTCACGTCATTGGCGCCGATCACATAGGCCACATCGGCGGTCGAGAACTCGTTGTTGATCTGCTCGAGCTCGAACACTTCGTCGTACGGCACGTTTGCCTCGGCCAGCAGCACATTCATGTGCCCGGGCATCCGCCCGGCCACCGGGTGGATGGCGTATTTCACCTCCACCTCTTCCTTCTTCAGCGTATCGGCCATCTCGCGCAGCGCGTGCTGCGCCTGCGCCACCGCCATGCCGTAGCCCGGCACGATGATGACCTTCGACGCATTCTTCAGAATGAACGCGGCATCGTCGGCGTTGCCGCTTTTGACGGTGCGGTCCACCGCCGCGCCGCCCGGGCCGGCCACCGCGGTCTCGCCGCCGAACCCGCCCAGCAGCACGTTGAAGATGCTGCGATTCATGCCCTTGCACATGACGTAGGACAGGATCGCGCCGGATGCCCCCACCAGCGCCCCGGTCACGATCAGCGCCAGATTCTGGATGGTGAACCCGATCCCGCACGCCGCCCAGCCCGAATAGCTGTTCAGCATGGAGATCACGACCGGCATATCCGCCCCGCCGATCGGGATGATGATCAGGAACCCGAGACCGAAGGCCAGGAACGCCAGCAGCCAGAACAGCACCTGGTTGCCGCCGCTGGCGACGAAGGCGATGATCAGCAGCACCGCCAGGATGCCCAGGCCCAGATTCAACTTGTGCTGCATCGGGAACACGATCGGTGCCCCCTTCATGATCCCCTGCAGCTTGGCGAAGGCGATGACCGCCCCGGTGAAGGTGATGGCGCCGATGGTGACGCCCAGCGACATCTCGATCAGGCTCTCGGTATGGATCGCGCCCGGCACCCCGATGCCGAACGCCTCCGGCCCGTTCAGCGCCGCCGCGGCCACGAACACCGCCGCCAGCCCCACCAGCGAATGGAACGCCGCCACCAGCTGCGGCAGCGCGGTCATCTGGATGCGCCGCGAGACGATCACCCCGATCGCCCCGCCGATGATGATCGCCAGCAGGATCAGCCCGTAGCCGGCACCGTCGATCCGATAGCCGATCAGGGTGGCGAGCACCGCGATCGCCATGCCCGCCATGCCGAACTGGTTGCCGCGGCGCGAGGTGGCGGGGCTGGACAGGCCGCGCAGCGACAGGATGAACAGGACGGCCGCGACCAGATAGAAGAAATCGGTGACATTCTGCGACATCGCTGCGCCCTAGCCTTGCTTGCGGCGGAACATCGCCAGCATCCGGTGGGTGATGAAGAAGCCGCCGAAGATGTTCACCGAGGCCAGCAGCACGGCGATGAAGCCGAAGCCGCGCGACCAACCGGTGATGCCGATCCCCGCGGCCAGGATCGCCCCCACCACGATCACCGAGCTGATCGCGTTGGTCACCGCCAGCAGCGGCGAGTGCAGCGCCGGGGTCACATTCCAGACCACGTAATAGCCGACGAAGCAGGCCATCACGAAAATCGCGAACAGGAAGATAAAGGGCGCGCCGGCAGCGGCCGGATGCGCCACGGTCTGGCCGGCCCATGCGGCGGCGTGGGCGGCGAGCAGCTGCGCCTGCGCGGCGAGTTTCGCCGCCTCGGCCGCGAGTTGCGCTTGGGTCATCACTCTCTCCCGTGACTCAGGCGGCTTCAGGGGCGGCGGGCTGGAAGCGCGGATGCACCACCGCCCCGCCGCGCGTCAGCAGCACGCCCTTGACGATCTCATCGTCCGCCGGCAGGCGCGGCGCGCCGGCCTCCTTGTCCCAGAACGTGCTCAGGAAGGTGAACAGGTTGCGGGCATAGAGCGCGCTCGCCGCCACCGGGATGCGCCCGGGCCAGTTGCGCCAGCCCAGGATGGCGACGCCGTTCTCCGTATCCACCCGCTCGCCGGGGCGGGTGGCGGCGCAGTTGCCGCCGCCATCGGCGGCCAGATCCACGATCACGCTGCCCGGCCGCATCGCCGCCACCATCGGCTCGGTGACGATGACCGGGGCCCGGCCGCCCATCACCAGGGCGGTGCAGATGACGATGTCGTTCTTCGCCACCGTGGCGGCCATGAGCTCGGCCTGCTTGGCGCGGAACGCGGCCGAGAGCTCCCCGGCATAGGGGCCGGTCTGCTTCGCGGTCTCCTCGTCCTCGACGCCGATGAAGCTGGCGCCGAGGGATTTGATCTCCTCCTTGGCCGCCGGGCGGACATCGGTGGCGGAGACGATGGCGCCCAGCCGGCGCGCGGTGGCGATCGCCTGCAACCCGGCGACGCCGGCGCCGATCACGAACACCCGCGCCGGCGGCACCGTGCCGGCCGCCGTCATCATCATCGGGAACCCGCGCTGGAATGCGCCGGCGGCCTCGATCACCGCGCGGTAGCCGGCCAGGTTGGCCTGACTCGACAGCACGTCCATCGACTGCGCGCGGGTGATGCGCGGCAGCAGCTCCATCGCGCAGGCATCGATACCGGCCTCGGCCAGGGCGGGGACCAAGGCCGGGTCGTTCACCGCGCCGGCGGTGCAAACCAGCAGGGTCCCGCGCGGGATCAGCGCGCGGGTCGGCGCGTCCGGGGCGCGGACCGCGAACAGGATGGCGGCCCCGGCCAGCGCCGTCGCGGGGTCGGGGGCGATGGTCGCCCCGGCGGCGGCGAATTCGGCGTCCGGCAGGGCGGCGCCGGCACCGGCACCGGATTCCACCGCCACGTCCAGTCCGAGCCCGACCAGCCGCTTGATCGTGTCCGGCGTGGCGGCGACGCGGGTTTCGTCCGCGTGACGTTCCTTAAGGATGGCTAACCGCATTCCAGCGCGCCCTTCGCAACGGTTGCGGCGGTGTATGCGGGAGGTTGCCCCCCGAGGCAAGGCATCGGCTTGCGCTTGCGCGGCCAGGGGCCGCGCGCTACACATGAAGTTATGCGTGCCCCTCGCCCCTCAAGTCGATTTTACCGCCGCTGGTATCCCCCGGCGGCCTGAGGATCACGCACCCCCTCGAAAGCCGCCCGCCCAGGCGGCTTTCGTGTTTTCGGCCCCGTGGCCACGACGGCTCGCCCAGGCGGAACGGCTCCCACCCCAAGGAGCCCCCCCCCGATGCGCTTCTCCGCCTTCGATTTCGATGTCATCACCTCGCCACCTCCGGAACCCGAGGCCTCGATCGCCATGCCCCAGACGCTGCGCCTGCTCTCCACCCTGGCGCTGCAAGGCGCGCTCGAGGCCGCCGCGCCGAGTTTGGCCGCCGCGCTCGACACCCCCATCGCCGCCGAGTTCGCCCCCACCAAGGTGCTGGTCGATCGCCTGGCCGGTGGGGAGAGCGCCGATGTCGTCATCCTGACCGCCGAGGCGGTGGCCGCGCTCGGCGACGCCGGCCGCCTCGCCTCGAGCGCGGTGGCGCTTGCCGCCTCGCGCGTCGGGCTCGCCCAGGCGCCCGGGCTGCCGCATCCGGACATCGCCACTCCCGACGCGCTGGTGGCCACCCTGCGTGCCGCCCGCTCCATCGCCTATTCGGGGGCCGGCGCCAGCGGGCTCTTCTTCGCGGGCCTGCTGGAACGGCTCGGTATCGCCGCCGAGATCAACGCCAAGGCGACCGTGATCCCCTCCGGCCTGACCGGGGCGCTGGTGGCCGACGGGCGGGTGCAATACGCGGTGCAGCAGATCAGCGAGCTGCGGCTGGTGCGGGGCATCGACATCATCGGCCCGCTGCCGGCTTCGGTGCAGACCCCGGCGGTGTTCTCCGCCGCCGTGATGGCCAACGCAGGGGGAGCCGGGGCGGGCGCGGACGCGACGCGGCTGCTGGGCTTGCTCGCGGGGCCGGCGATGGCCACGGCCTTCGCCGCCTCCGGGCTGGAACCGCTGGCCGCATCGGCCGCTTCGGGCTAAGCCCGCGTCATGACCGATGACGCCCTGCTGGAACTCGCCGCCAGCCTCGCCGCCCGCGCCGGCGCGGCGATCCTGGCGGTGCGCGCCCGCGGCTTCGCGGTCGAGCGTAAGGAGGACCGCTCCCCGGTGACCGAGGCCGACCGCGCCGCCGAGG
>DAHWNE010000008.1 GCA_027340195.1 Acetobacteraceae bacterium
CGTCGCGCTGATCACGCTGGGAACTAACGACATCGCCGCCGGCCGCGCGGCGGACAGTTACCGCGCCAACCTGACGCGCATCCTCGACGAATCGCTGGCGCAGGGCGTGATCCCGGTGTTGAGCACGATTCCGCCCCCCACCGCACAGCCGGCCAGCGCCACCTTCCCGCTGATCCCGACCGCGTCCAGCAGCGCGATCAGATCCGCCGTCATAACATCGAAACTCACCGTCCCGGCGATCTTCTCCGACTGTCCGGCGCCGCGCGTGTCATAGCGCAGGATGCGCCGGCCCGGCCGCAGCGCCGGCAGAACTTGGTCCCAACTTTCCAGAGTGCCGCCCATCTCATGGACCAGCACCAGCGTCGCCGGCCCGTCGCCGCTGAGGTCGTATCGCAGGCTGGTGCCGTTCACCTCGATCCAGTCCATCCCGATCCCCTTCCACTCCCCACCCGTATCCGCCGCGCCGGGTGCATTCCGCCCGGCGGCGATTGATGCCAAGCTGCGCGGAAGGAGACCCCGATGCAACCCAGCATGACCCTGCACTGGTCACCGCGTTCGCCCTACGTGCGCAAGGTGATGATCGTCGCTCACGAGCTCGGCCTCGCCGCGCGCATCCGTACCGTCCGCACCGTGGTGGGCGGCACCACGCCGCATCGCGGGCTGATGCGGATCAACCCGCTCGGCAAGCTGCCCACGCTGGAACTGGACGACGGCACGGTGCTCTACGATTCCCCGGTGATCTGCGAGTATCTCGACACGCTCCACGACGGACCGCGGCTGTTTCCGGCTGCCGGCCCGGTCCGCTTCACCGCGCTTCGCCGCCAGGCGCTGGGCGATGGGATGCTGGATGCCGCCCTGCCCTGGCTGTCCGAGCGCTTCCGCCCGCCGGAGCGACAGTCCCTTCCGCACATGGCGCTGTGGCGGGCCAAGCTGGAGGCCGCGGTCGCGGCGCTGGAAGCCGAGGCCCCCGCTCTCGCCACCGATCCGTTCGGCATCGGCCAGATCGCCATCGGGGTGGCACTGGGCTACCTTGATTTCCGCTTCCCCGAACTCGCTTGGCGCGACGGACATGGCGCGCTGGCCGACTGGTACGAAGGCTTCGCCGCGCGACCCGCGGTCGCCGCCAATCCGCCGGTGGACGACCGCTGAGTCAGGCGAACGCGGGGGCCACCTGCTCGGAGAACCGCGCCATCTCGTCCAGCACCTGCCGGTGCGGTTTCAGCCCGACGTTGAAATAGAGAATCACCTCGTCGAACCCGGCCGCCTCCACCCGCTTGAGCGAATCGGTGATCCGCGCCGCGTTGCCCAGCAGCACGGCGTTGTCGGTCAAATCCTCGGCCCGCGCCCGCTTCAGCCGGTCCACCATGTCGATGAAATAGCGGTAGCTCGGCGGCGCGGTGGCCGGATCGCCCGGAAACGACGGGATCACGCACTCGCGGTAGTAGCGCATCTGTCGCGCCCGCGCCGCCGCCTCCTGCTCGGGCGTGTCGTGGAAATGGGTGAAATAGCTGCACATCAGCCGCCCCGGCTTGGTGCCGTGCCGGGCGCAGGTTTCGTGATACAGCTCCGCCACCTGCCTGAGCCCGCCGAAGCTCATCGCCGCGGCGAAGGGGGCGACGATCAGCCCGCAGCCAAGGCGCGCGGCGAGTTCGATCGAGGGCTTCGAGAACGAGGCGACATAGGCCGGAATCGGCCGCTGCACCGGCTGCGGCGTGATCGAGATGTCGCGGAACCGGTACTGCGCGCCCTCATGCGTGTACGGCGTCGGATCGTCCCACAGGCGGCGGACGATCGCCATGCCCTCCTCGAAGATCGCCTGGTTGGTGTCGAAGTCCACCCCCAGCGGTTCGTACTCGCGCCGGTCGTAGCCGCGCCCGGCGGCGAAATCGACCCGCCCGCCGGACAGCAGATCGAGACTCGCCCATTGCTCGGCGACCCGGATCGGGTGGTGCAGCGGCAGCACCGTCACCGCGGGCGCGAGACGGATGCGGCGGGTGCGCGCAGCGATATAGGCGAGCGCGAGGTCGGGGCAGGACAGCACCCCGAGCGTCGAGAAATGATGCTCGCCGATCCAGGCCGAGTTGAAGCCCAGCTCCTCGGCCGCGATCGCCTCGGCGACGATATCGGCGACGAACTGGTTGGGGCCGCGCGGGTTATCGGCATAGGCGTTGTCGCTGAGGGTGAAATAGCCGAATTTCATGCCACTGCTCCTTCCGCGCGCAGCCCGGCGATGCGCGCCGGGTCGAGTTCGAGCCAGGATTCCAGCACGGCATCGGTATCCGCGCCCAGCCGCGGCGCCGCGATGACCCGCGCCGGATGCCCGTCGATCCGCACCGGCCAGGTGGGAATTTTCATCGGCGCCTCGTCGGGGCGGGCGACGCTCTGGATGATGCCGCGCGCGGCGAAGCTCGGGTCATTGCTGAGTTCCAGCGTGTCGAACACCGCGCCGGCGGGCACGCCGACGCCGGAGACCAACGCCATCGCCTCGGTCTTGGTGTGGTGGCGGGTCCAGTCGGCGATCAGCGCGTCCACCTCCGCCTCCCGCGCCAGCCGGTCGCCCGGGGTGGCGTAGCGGGGATCGCCGATCAGCTCCGGGCGGCCGATCAGGGTCAAAAGCCGGGTCCAATGCTCGGGGTTGGCGCGGCTGGTCATGATATAGACGTAATCATTCGGCCCGCCCGGCGCGCAGGGATAGAGGCCCATCGGCGCGTTGGTCACCCCCGGCACCTTGGCCCCGCCGCGGCCGACCGCGCGCCCGGTCCGGCGCGTGGTGGCGAAATTGGTGCGCATGTAGTGCAGCATCGCATCCTGCATCGCCACCGCCAGCCGGCAGCCCTGCCCGGTGCTGTGGCGGCGGAACAGCGCGGCGGCGATGGTGGCGGCCATCAGCATCCCGGTTCCGGTGTCGCCGAGCGAAATGCCGGGCTTGAGCGGCGGGCCGTCCTTTTCGCCGGTCACGCTCATGGTGCCGCCGCTGGCCTGCGCGATCATGTCGAAGGCGAGGCCTGATTCATGCGGGCTGCCTTCGCCGAACCCTTTGACCTGGCAGTAGATCAGCCGCGGGTTGAGGGCGTGGACCGCCTCCCAGCCGAAGCCGAGGCGTTCGATGGTGCCGGGGGCGAAGTTTTCGACGCAGATATCCGCCCGCGCCAGCAACCGGCGCACCAGATCCTGCCCGCCCGGGTGCTTGAGATCGACCGCGAGGGATTTCTTGTTGGCATTGAAGATATTGAAATACCATGGATCGTCGTCCGGGGCGCCGGGACGGAGGCGGCGGCCGGGGTCGCCCCGCTGCGGGTTCTCGATCTTGACCACCTCGGCGCCCATCCACGCGAGCGCTTCGGTGCAGGACGGGCCGGCCTCGAACTGGGTGAAATCGACCACCCGGATGCCGGTGAGAAGATCGAAGCTTGTGCTCGTTTCGTCCGCCATGGGTGCATCCTCCCGGGAATTGCGCCAATTGGGAGAAGCCTGCCACAGGGGGGAGGGGAACGCCAGAACGCGAAAACCGCCGGGGTCTTTACCCCGGCGGCTCCCGATCACCCAGCCCGGATGTTCAAAACGCGGTCCACGCGAAGAGGTAGAAGGTGTTGCTGTTGGAGGCGCCGGAACTCACCCCGTCCAGCTGGGTGAAGGCGGTGTAGCCGATACCCAGCTTCAGATTGGCCCAGGGCCGGAGCGGAGACTTGTCCTTGCCGAACGGCACCCAGTCGGCCTCGACCGTGAAGGAATTGGAGTTCGGGCTACCCGTGGCGTTGAACCCGGCACCGCTCGGCGCCAGCGTGCTGTAGAGCACCGGGTTATCCGCCCCCCACAGCGTCTGCCAGGCGGCCGTGATGCCATAGGTGTTCTTGTACCAATACTGGGCGTTCACGGTGAAGGAATTAAGCCCGTAGCTGGAACCCACCGAGGTACCGTTGTTGGCGTTATAGGCGGCGGCCGACCCGCTCAGGTCCTGCTGTTCGTGGACCATGATCCCCTGAACGGTCACGACGTTCGTGCCCGTGCCGAGGAACTGATAGCCGGCGTCCACGCCATAGTCGGTGTAGCTGTCGTAGCCGGTTCCGAATTGCGGGTCGATGTTGGCGTGCATGAACAGCCCGCCCACCCAGGCCGCGTTGTTGCCCCAGTCCCATTCATAGGCGACGCGGGCATAGGGCGCGAGGTTGGGGGTGATCGGCCCCTGCCCCACGCCAAAGCGGTTGCCGAGCCAGGAGCTCATCCCCTCGTAAGCGCCGAACTCGAGATAAAGGTGTTCGTTGTACCAAGCGTAGGCCGTGACACCGATCGAGTTGCCTGCGAAGTTGGGACCGACAGTGGCCGCCCCCGAGACCATGGTGGCGACACTCGGGCCGGGCGCGATCTTAGGAGTGAAATACGGATAGCCCCAGGCGAAGGTGCTGTTAAACGGGTCCTGCACTGTCGGGTTGTTGTTGACCGTGATCCCCAATTCCAGATCGTTGCCGAACGCCTGAACGGTGGTCACGTATGGGCGCAGATCGGTGTTATCGACCACGATTCCGTTACCGCCCGTGGTCCGGTTGTCGTAGTTGGAGTAGGTCATCTGGATGAAGCCGCCGGTGTGGTCGGTCACCCGGCCGGCGACGAACAGGCTGGCCTGATCGAACACCAGGTTGTTATTGGTGTCGTAGGTGTGCGGCTGGGTACCGGCCGGCAGAGCGCTGTTGGTGTTCGTGAAGGAGCCCTGCAGCATCGCCGACAACGGAATATGCGCCGCAAGGCCGCTGCCGCCAGATTGCGTATAGCCGCCGAGCTTGAACGCCCGCCCGAACGGCGTCAGCTGCGGCCCGAACCCACCGATATGGCACGCCGTGCAGGCCTGGCCGGTCTGCTGCGCGAAGGCCGGCACGGCATCGGCCCGCTTGTGCTGCGTCATCAGCAGCGAAGCCGCGACGACCAGCCCGCCCAGCCCAACCGCCAGGGCGCCGTTGGAACGGGTTGCTACGGATTGCATGACGATCTCCCATCAGTGACAGGGCGGCAATCTGTTCGCGGGTGCAGCAGGCGTCGTTGACCCAGATCAACCGCCCCGGACATTTCCGCCGCCAGCTATTTTTTCAGCGTGGCCAGGAACGCGATCAGATTGGCGCGCTTGGTCGCGTTGTGCAGGCCGCCGTAAGGCATCTTGGTGCCGGGCACCACTTTCTGCGGATCAGCTATGTATTTATTGAGAACCTCGGGCGTCCAGACCAGGTTCGCATTCTTGTTCGCCACCGAATAATCGTACCCGGGCTCCGACCCGGTATGCCGCCCGACCACGCCGAACAGCGACGGACCGATCTTGTTCACCCCCGGCTTGTCGGAATGACAGATCGCGCATTGCTGATGGAACACCACCTTGCCGGCGGCCGGATCCGCTGCCCGCGCCGCTCCGCCGGCACCAACCGAAACGGCCGCAACCACCGCGGCGACGCCCATGAAACGACGGAAACAGGACATGCCCGGTCCTCCTTTTTGGCAGCGCCACTCTATACCTTCGCACGCCCCGCCGGAAGTGCTCCGTTGCGCCGCCGGCCCG
>DAHWNE010000020.1 GCA_027340195.1 Acetobacteraceae bacterium
AGCCAGGTCATTTCCGGCCGGTAAACGAAGCGCAGCCCCAGCATTCCCGGCTGCGCCCGCCAGCCGGGCAGGCGGGCGGCATTGGCGGGATCGACGGTGAGCCGGCCCATCACCGCGAAACGGTCGGGGTGCGCGGACGCGGCGGCCAGCGCCAGCTCGTTGCGATCGCCTTCCCATGACGGCGGCACGATCACCGCCCGGTCCACCCCGGCCGCATCCATCGCCGCCAGCAGATCGGCCGCGGTGAAAGGTTCCGGGCGATGCGGCACGCCCCAGCTGGGCCAGGGTCGTTCCGGCGTGTTGGCGCCCCAGATATGCACCTGGGCATCGACGATCATCATATTGCGCGCGTCCCGCTGGTTGACCGGGTAAGTGGCGGGCGGCGCGGGGGGGTGTCAACCCGGCGCGCGGGCGCCGAGCAGGCTCGCGCGGGTGGCGACGAACTCGGCCACCGCCGCGACCAGCCGGTCGCAGGCGGCATCGTCCACCGGCAGGCTGAGCGCCATCATGCCCCGCCGCGCCATCCAGAACCCGGCGGCGAGCAGATCGAAGAACAGCAGTTCTTTCAGCCCCGGATCGTCGTTGGCGGCCTGCGCCGGAGAGGTCACCGGGCCCGGCTGGGTGTGGACCGCCAGCATCGAGCCGATCCCGGTGAAGCAGAGCGGCGCGCCGGCGGTGACGGCGTTGAGCCGCGCGCGCAGTGCCTCGCCACGGGCGGCCAGCGCGGCGGCGGCTTCGGGGGTGAACACCTCGGTCAGTCCGGCCAGCCCGGCGGCCATGGTGAGCACGTTATTGTTGAAAGTGCCGGCATGGGGCAGCGCGTCCGCCCGGCGCGGGTCGAACCGGTCCAGCAACGTGGCGGCGCCGCCGAACGCACCGAAGGACATCCCGCCGCCGATATATTTGCCCAGGGTGAGCAGATCGGCCCGCACGCCGCGCGCCGCGCCGAGCCCGCCGGGGGCGAGGCGGGAGGTCATCACCTCGTCCAGGATCAGCAAGGCTCCGGCGGCGCGCGCGCCTTCGGCCACCGCGGCCAGGAAGGCGGGATCGGCGGGCAGGCAGCCGCCGCTGCCCTGCATCGGTTCGATCAGGACCGCCGCGAGGTCCGTCCCGTGCCTGGCCAGCAGCGCCCGGGTGCCGGCGATGTCGTTGTAGGGGGCGATCACGAACGGGAACGGCGCGTTGATCGGGGAACCGCCGCCGGCGAAACCCAGCACCGCGCCGTGATAGCCGCCGGCGAAGACCATCACCGCCGGCCGGCCGGTCGCCACCCGCGCCAGCGACAGCGCCATCAGATTGGCTTCGGTGCCGGAATTGGTGAAGCGCACCCGTTCCAGGCCGAAGCGGTCGCACACCGCGCGGGCGAATTTCCCCTCGATCGCGTTCGAGGCGCCGAAGCCGATCCCGTCGTCCAACGTGCGGTCGATCGCGGCGCGGATGGTCGGGTTCGAATGGCCGTAGAGGCCGGCGGTGAACTCGCCCAGCAGGTCGATGTACTCGTGCCCGTCCAGGTCGTAGAGGCGGCAGCCCTCGCCGCGCGCCATCGCCAGCGGGAACGGGTCGTAGTGCAGCACGCTGCGGGTGTTGCCGCCGGGCATCACGGCGGTGGCCTCGGCGAAGCGGGCCGCCGAGCGCGGGTTGCGGGCGACATAGGCCGCCCGCGCCTCCGTCAGCGCCTCCGCGAGGTCGGTGTTGGCCCCGCCCTGCATGGCGCTCAGGCCGCGCGTTTCGCCAGCGCGCCCTGCTTGACCAGCGTCTCGGCGATCTGCACCGCGTTCAACGCCGCGCCCTTGCGCAGATTGTCGGACACGCACCAGAACGAGAGCCCGTGCGCCACCGTCGGGTCCTTGCGGATGCGGCTCACGAACACCGCGTCCTCCCCGGCGCATTCGATCGGGGTGATGTAGCCGCCGTCCTCGCGGGTATCGACGACGGTTACCCCGGGCGCGGCGCGTAGCGCGGCACGCGCCTCGTTCACGGTGATCGGGTGCTCGCACTCGATGGTGACCGCCTCGCCGTGGCCGATGAACACCGGCACGCGCACGCAGGTGGCGTGGACGGCGATGTCGGGGTCAAGGATCTTGCGGGTTTCCACCGTCATCTTCCACTCTTCCTTGGTGGAGCCGTCATCCATGAACTTGTCGATGTGCGGGATGCAGTTGAACGCGATTTCCTTGGTGAACTGCTCGGGGCGGGTGGGGTCGTTGACGAACACCGCCTTGGTGTGGGCGTAGAGCTCGTCCATCCCTTCCTTCCCGGCGCCGGAGACGGATTGGTAGGTGGCGACCACCACTCGCTTGACGCGGAACCGGTCGTGCAGCGGCTTCAGCGCCACCACCATCTGGATGGTGGAGCAGTTGGGGTTGGCGATGATGTTGCGGCGGGCGAATTTGGCCAGCGCCTGCGGATTGACCTCGGGCACCACCAGGGGGATGTCCGGTTCCATGCGGAACTGGCTGGTGTTGTCGATCACCACGCAGCCGGCCGCCGCCGCGCGCGGGGCATGGATCGCCGAGACCGCGGCGCCGGGGGAGAACAGGCCGATGTCCCAGCCGGCGAAGTCGAAGGTCTCGAGGTTCTGCACCTTGAGGATCTGTTTCTCGCCGAAGGAGACCTCGGCGCCGGCGGAACGGCCGGAGGCGACGGCGGCGACCGCGTCGGCGGGGAATTGCCGCTCGGCCAGGGTTTTCAGCATCTCGCGTCCGACCGCCCCGGTGGCGCCGACAACCGCGACCCTGTAGCCCATCTGATCCTGCTCCTGCTGCTATGCGGCGATCACCGCACGGGGGAGTTACAAGGGTGGCGGAGTGGCGGCAAGCGCCCGGTTGACAACACCGGCCGGCGCGGTGCCAGCTTGGACGGACCGGCGCCAGGGACCCCGCATGGAAACCAGCCAGGACTCCGGGCTTTCCGCCCCGGACATCAATGTGCTGCGGCGCCTCGCCGGGGTGCTGATCCCGCCCGATGCCGCGCTCGCCATGCCCGGGGCCGATGATCCCGAGATTCTCGCCGATCTGCTCGCCACCCTCGGGCGCGACCGGGCGCGGGTGCGGGCCGCGCTCGCGGCGCTGCGCGCCGCCGGCTTCGACGCCGCCGCTCCGGCGGAGGCCGAGGCCCTCGCCCTTTCCTGGATGGCCACCGGCGGCCCGGAGGCCGGCACCCTCGGGCGGGTGATCCTGCAATGCTACTATCGCGATCCGCGGGTGCTGCGCGCCCTCGGCCAGGATCCGCGCCCGCCATTCCCGCGCGGGCATGTGCTGGAGCAGGGGGACTGGTCGCTGCTCGACCCGGTGCGCGCCCGCGCCCCGTTCTGGCGCGACGATCGCGCCGGCGCGGCCTGACGCCATGACCCGCAACGAAACCGTCGATGTCCTGATCATCGGCTCTGGCGCCTCCGGCGCGGCGGTGGCCTGGAGCCTGGCCGAGACGAGGATGAACATCCTTTGTCTGGAACAGGGCGACTGGACCAAGCCCACCGATTTTCCGGCCAACGGGCGCGACTGGGAAGCGCGCCGCTACGGCGATTTCGCGATCAGCCCGAACGAGCGGGCGCGCGTCACCGACTACCCGGTGAACGACGCCGACTCGCCCATGAAAGTGGCCAATTTCAACGGCGTCGGCGGCGGCACCATTTTCTACACCGCGCATTTCCCGCGCCTGCACCCGTCCGATTTCCGGGTCCGGTCGCTGGACGGCGTGGCGTCGGATTGGCCGATCGACTACTGGGCCCTGGAACCGTTCTTTGCCGAGAACGACCGCATGATGGGCGTCTCCGGCCTGGCGGGCGATCCCGGAGTGCCGGCGCGCGATCCGCCGATGCCGCCGATCCCGCTCGGGCGCACCGGGGCGGCCTATGCCCGCGCGATGAACCGGCTGGGGTGGCATTGGTGGCCCTCCGATACCACCGTCGCCACCACCGAATATGACGGGCGGGCCGCCTGCATCAATCTCGGCCATTGCACCCCCGGCTGCGCGCAGGGGGCGAAGGCCAGCACCGACATCACCTATTGGCCGCGGGCGCTGCGCGCCGGGGTGAAACTGCGCCCGCGCTGCCGGGTGCGGGAGATCACGCTCAACGAGCACGGCATGGCGGCGGGGGCGATCTATTACGACGCCGACGGGGCCGAGTGCTTCCAGCCGGCGGAGATGGTCATCCTGGCCGCCAACGGCATCGGCACCCCGCGGCTGCTGCTCAATTCCGCCTCCGCGCGCTTCCCCGACGGCCTCGCCAATTCCTCCGGCCTGGTCGGGCGCAACCTGATGCTGCATCCTTGGCCGCAGGTGAGCGGGTATGTCGCCGAGACGGTCGATGGCGGGCGGGGTCCGATGACCTGCCTGTGGAGCAAGCAATTCTACGAGACCGACCCGGCCCGCGATTTCGTCCGCGGCTACACGCTGCAATTCGCGCGCGGCGCCGGACCGGTTGCCGAGGCGGTGGACAGCCTGGCGGCCGGGCGGCTGCCCTGGGGGAAAGGGCACCATCGCGCCTTCCGTGCGCTGCTGGACCATCGCCTGCGCATCGGCATCGCTTGCGAGGACCTGCCGGAGGAGCACAACCGGGTCACCCTCGATCCCGTGCTGACCGACAGCAACGGCATCCCGGCGGCGAAGATCCACTACCGCATCGGCGAGAACACGCGGCGCATGATGGCGCACGGCATCGCCCGGGCCACCGAGATCATGGAGGCCGCCGGGGCCAGCCAGATCGGGGTGAGCCCCACCCTCAACAGCCCCGGCCACCTGCTCGGCACGGCGCGCATGGGCACCGACCCCGAGCGTTCGGTGGTCAATCCCTGGGGACGCTGCCACGACGTGCGCAACCTGTTCATCGTCGATGGCAGCATCTGGGTCACCTCCGGCGGGGTGAACCCGACCTCCACCATCCAGGCGCTGGCGCTCTACATCGCCGATCAGATCAAGCGGCGCCTGGCCACCCTGTTCGATCCCGAGTGAGCGTCGATCGGCATGTCGAGGCGTTTCTGGAGATGCTGGCCGCCGAGCGTGGCGCGGCGGCCAATACCCTTGCCGCGTATGCCGCCGATCTGGCCGATTTCGCCGCCTTCGCCGGCACGCCCTCCGGCGCCGACGCGGCGACCTTGGCCGCCTATATGGCGGGACTCGCCGCCGCCGGGCTGTCGGCGCGCACCGCCGCGCGGCGCCTTTCCACCTTGCGCCAGTTCCACCGCTTCCTGCTGGCCGAGGGCATCCGCGCCGACGACCCGACCGCCACCCTGGAGGCGCCGAAACCCGGAAGGCGGTTGCCGAAATACCTGACCGAGGCGGAGGTTGCGGCCCTGCTGGCCACCGCGGCGGCGCGACCCGATCCGCTCGCCGCCGCGGCGCTGGAACTGCTCTATGCCAGCGGGATGCGGGTCTCCGAGCTGCTGAGCCTGCGCCGCGACGCGCTGGGCGGGGAGATGCTGCGCATCCGCGGCAAGGGGGGAAAAGCCCGGCTGGTGCCGCTGTCGGCGCGGGCGCGGGTGGCGGCGGCGGCGCTGATCGCGGCGGGGCCGAAGGGGTGCCCGTTCCTGTTCCCCGGCCGCGATCCGCGCCGGGCGATGACACGGCAGGGCTTCGCGCTGGTGCTGAAGCAGGTGGCGCTGGCGGCGGGGCTGGATCCGGCGCGCGTGTCGCCGCATGTGCTGCGCCACTCCTTCGCCTCGCATCTGCTGGCCGGCGGGGCGGATCTGCGCAGCCTGCAAGTGTTGCTGGGCCACGCCGACATCGCCACCACCGAGATCTACACCCATATCCCCGACCACCGCCTGCGCGAGCTGGTGGAGACCCGCCATCCGCTGGCGAGGCCTATGCCGCCCGGACCGCGGCCGTGAGGGAATCAGCCCCCTCCTGACTCGTTCCCGCGCCGCAGCCGCAGCGGAGGCGCACCGGATCGAAGGCGGTGCCGCCGCAGGACCAGCAGGCCAGCGGCAGCTCGGCGCGGCGGTGCAGCGTGACCGTGGCGATCCGGGCCTCGAGCGCAGCGAGCTCGGCTGGGTCGAACCCGCCGGGAGCGGTCAGCGCCGCGCGCTCCGCCGGGCCCAGCACGCGGCCAAGAGCGCGGGCGCGCTCGATCGCCAGCAGCAGATGCAGGGCCCCGGGCGCCGGGCTCGCGAGCGG
>DAHWNE010000148.1 GCA_027340195.1 Acetobacteraceae bacterium
CGCGCCCCGCCACCACCCCGCTCGGCCCGCTGGCCACCAACGCGCGCTGGGCCTTCGTCATGGATGTCAATACCGGCGCGGTGCTGCTGCATAAGCGCGCCGACGAGCGGATGCCGCCGTCATCGATGGCCAAGCTGATGACGCTTTATATCCTGTTCTCCTGGCTCAAGGCGGGGCGGCTCAAGCTCGAGTCCATGCTGCCGGTCAGCCGCACCGCCTGGCGCTTCGGCGGATCGAAGATGTTCGTCGAAGTCGGCACCACCGTTTCGGTACGCGATCTGATCGACGGCGTGATCGTGGATTCGGGCAACGATGCCTGCGTGGTGCTGGCGGAGGCGATGGCCGGGTCGCAGGCCGCCTTCGCCGCGATGATGAATGCCGAGGCGGCGAAGCTCGGGTTGACCGAGTCGCATTTCACCAACCCGATGGGTTGGCCGAATCCCGATAACTACATGTCCGCCCGTGACGTCGCCCTGCTGAGCGTGGCGCTGATCCGGAACTTTCCGCAATATTACCATTTCTTCTCTGACCGAAAGTTCACCTACAGCAACATCACTCAGATGAACCGCAACGTGCTGGTGGACAACCGCCTGGCCGACGGGCTCAAGACCGGCCACACCGATGCCGGAGGCTACGGGATCGTGGTCTCGGCCGCCCGCGGCGGGCGGCGGGTGGTGGTGGTGGTGAACGGGATGCCCTCCGGCCGGGATCGGACGTTCGAGGCGGAACGGCTGCTGGAGTGGGCGTTCAACAGCTTCTCCGACGTCACCCTGTTCCGCGCCGGGGCGCCGGTCACCACCGCCCCGGTCTGGCTGGGCACCGCCCGGCTTGTGCCGCTGGTGGCGACCACCGACGTGACCCTGACCCTGCCGCATGGCTGGCGCCAGCGGGCTCGGATCACGGTCAGCTACGACTCGCCGCTGACCGCTCCGATCGGGCTCGGCGAGCCGTCCGGCCAGCTGCGGATCACGAATACCGGCATGGCCGACGTCACGGTGCCGCTGGTGGCCGGCGCCGCGGTGCCGCGGCTCGGCCTGCCGGGGCGGGCGATGGCGGTGCTGCTCCACGCGCTCGCGGTGCGCTGATGTTCATCACCCTGGAAGGCGGCGAAGGGGCCGGCAAATCCACCCAGGCCGCCACCCTGGCCGCCAGCCTGCGCCGCGCCGGCCACAGCGTGCTGCTGACCCGCGAGCCGGGCGGCGCGCCGGGCGCCGAGCTGATCCGCGAAACCCTGCTGCACGGCCCGGTCGCGTTCACCCCGGAGGCGGAGACATTGCTGCATTTCGCGGCCCGCTTCGAGCACCTGACCCGCGCCATCCTGCCCGCCCTGGCCGCCGGCAGCATCGTGGTGTGCGACAGGTTCACCGATTCGACCCTGGCCTATCAGGGCTACGGGCACGGGGTGGCGCCCGAGCGGATCGCCGCGTTGGCGGCGATGCTGCCGGCAAAGCCCGACATCACCTTCATCCTCGATGTCTCGCCCGAGGTGGCGGCCCTGCGCCTGGCGGCGCGGTCCCGCCCGGCCGATCGCTACGAGACGCTGGACGATGGCTTCCACGCCCGCGTGCGGGAGGGGTTTCGCGCCATCGTCCGGGCCGAGCCGGAGCGCTGCCGGCGCATCGACGCCGATGCGGACCCCGCCACCGTCGCCGCCGCCATCCGCGCCGCGCTGGCCGCGCTGGGGATCAGAACGGCCGATCCCCCTTGATCGTGATCCGGTGCATGATGCGGATCTCCGCCGGGTAGTCGTTGATGGCGAAATGCTGGGTGCAGCGGTTATCCCAGAACGCGAGCGACCCCGTCCGCCACCGGAACCGGCAGGTGAATTCGGGCCGGGTCGAGTGAGCCATCAGGAAGTCGATCAGCGGCCGGCTTTCGGCATCCGTCATGTCGGCGAAATGCTGCACATGCCCGCCGATATAAAGGGCCTTGCGCCCGGTCTCGGGATGGGTGCGGACCAGCGGGTGGATCGAGGTGGTCTGCACGTCGCCCGGATCCTTCACCTTCATCGTGGTCTTGCCGGCGTAGAACTCGCGCCGGCTCTGGCCCTGGTATTTCTTCGCCCCGTCGCCGTAGCAGACGGTGCGCAGGGAGCAGCACAGGCGCTGCATCCCCGGCGAGAGCGCCTCGAAGGCCAGGTACTGGTTGGTGAACAGCGTATCGCCGCCGGCCGAGGGAACCTGTTTCGCATAGAGGATGGTGCCCAACGCCGGCTCGGGGGCGAACATCTGGTCGGTGTGCCAGGCGCCGCCGAAATTGCGGGCGTCGGTGGGCAGCTTCTTGATCTCGAGGATCTCCGGATAATCGGCCATGCCTTCCATGAACGGATGCAGGTGGATCTCGCCGAAGGCGCGGGCGAAGGCCAGCTGCTGGTCCGGCGTCAGGCGCTGGTCGCGGAAGAAGATCACCTGATGGGCGAGCAGGGCGGCGCGGATCTCGGCCAGCGCCTCGGGGTGCGGGTCGGCCAGATCGACCCCGCTCACTTCGGCGCCGAGGCTGCCGGCGATCGGCTGGGTGCCGATATGCCGATAGGGGGCGTTGCGCAGCTGGTTCATGGCGGTTCCTCCGAGGCGCGTCAGGGGATCATGGACCGGATCACCGGCCGGCGTCGATTCGCATCACGCTCCGGTCGCCGTTGGCCGCCACCGTCCGCACCTCGCGGACATGCCCGCCGATCCCGCGCAGGCTGACCGCGCGCACGAACCCGGCCAGACTCTTCCCG
>DAHWNE010000024.1 GCA_027340195.1 Acetobacteraceae bacterium
CGGGCCGCGCTCGCCTGGCTGCGCGCCGCCGGTGCCCGCCAGTTCTTCTTCAAATACTGCTCCACCTTCGACAGCACCGAGGCCGGCAACATCGGCCCCGTCGCCGACGCCCTGCTGCGCGACCTCGGCGCCGGCTTCGCGCTCGCCTGCCCGGCCTTCCCCGCCAACGCCCGCAGCGTGTTCCAGGGGCATTTGTTCGTCGGCAGCGCGCTGCTGAACGAATCCGGGATGGAACACCACCCGCTGACGCCGATGACCGATCCCAACCTGGTGCGCGTGCTCTCCCGCCAGACCGACGGCACGGTGGGGCTGGTGCCTTACGCCACCGTGGCGCTTGGGGCGGAGGCGATCCGCCGCGCCATGACCGCGCTCGCCGAGCAGGGCCGCCGCTACGCCATCGTCGATGCGGTGGACGATGCCCAACTGCACGCGATCGGCCATGCCGCCGCGGCGCATCCGCTGGTCACCGGCGGCTCCGGCGTGGCGATGGGTCTTCCCGAGAACTTCCGCGCCGCCGGGCTGCTCCCCCACCGCGACAACCCCGCCGCGCTGCCCGAGCTTGCCGGCACGGCGGCCATCCTCGCCGGGTCCTGCTCCCGCGCCACGCTGGGCCAGGTGGCGTTCGCGCGCGAGCATATCCCCAGCTTCGCGCTGGACCCGCTGCGCACGCCAGATGCCGCCGCCCTGGCCGAGGCCGCGCTGGCCTGGGCCGCCGCGCAGCCGCCCGGCCCGGTCCTGATCGCCGCCTCCGCCCCGCCCGACCAGGTGGCGGCGGTGCAGCGGCGGCTGGGCCGGGAGGCCGCCGGCGCCCTGCTGGAAGACGCCATGGCGCGCATTGCCCCGGCGCTGGTGGCGCGCGGGGTGCGCCGGCTGATCGTGGCGGGCGGGGAGACCTCGGGGGCGGTGGTGCGCGCGCTTGGCGTGCGCTCGCTGCGGATCGGCCCGGAGATCGACCCCGGCGTGCCCTGGACCCATGCCGAGGGTGCCGGGCCGGCGCTGCGCCTCGCGCTGAAATCCGGTAATTTCGGCGCCCGAGATTTCTTCCTCAAGGCGCTCGCATGACCGAAACCGAAACCCGCGCGCTGCTCACCGAACTTGCCGCCAGCCTGTTCACGCGCGGCTTCTCGGTGGGCTCGGCCGGCAACATCAGCGTGCGGCTGGATGATGGCTATCTCATCACCCCCACCAATTCCTGCCTCGGGCGGCTCGATCCGGCGCGCCTCTCGCGGCTGGACGGCGGGTTCCGCCACATCGACGGGGACAAGCCATCGAAGGAAGTGTTCATGCACCGCGCCTTCTACCGGACGCGCCCCGATGCCGGGGCGGTGGTGCATCTGCACTCCACCCATGCCACCGCCATCGCCTGTCTCGCCGCGGTGGGGGAGGTCGCGCCGATCCCGCCGCTCACCCCCTATTTCGTGATGCGGGTCGGCCGCGCATTGCCGGTGGTGGCGTATTACCGGCCCGGCGATCCGGCGATGGAGCCGGCGATCGCCGCCGCGGCGGCGGATGCGCGCGCGGTGCTGCTGGCCAATCATGGCCCGGTGGTCTCGGGACGGACGCTGACGGATGCCGTGTACGCCGCCGAGGAACTCGAGGAAGCGGCCCGTCTGGCGCTGCTGCTACGCGGCGCCACGCCGCGTCAGCTGACGCCGCCGCAGGTGGAGGACCTGCTGACGGCGTCATAATCGCACGACAGGCGCGGGTTACCCCGCGCCTGTCGGCGGTTCCGGAAAAGACGATCAGCCTTCGGTTTCGGTCGCCGGCGCCTCGGGGGCGGGGGCTTCCATCATCGGCGCGGCAGCCTTGCGACGCGGCGCGGCTCTCTTCGCCGCGGCCTTGCGGGTACCGGTCTTTTTCGCTGCGGCCTTGCGGGTACCGGTCTTCTTGGCGGCGGCCTTGCGCGCGCCGGTCTTCTTGGCGGCGCTCTTCTTCGCCGCGCTCTTCTTCGCGCCGGCGCGCATTGCCATCGGCTGGGCGCGGGTCGCTTCGCTGTCCTCGCTGCTCACCTGGTAGATCTCCTGTTGAAGCCATGATTCGTGGTTGCGGCAGAAAGACGACCCGGCGCGGAAAACATCCTGAGTCGCGTCGCGCACCGACAAGGTGCGGCGTATGCGCGGCTGATCGGTGCCTGGCCGAGGCAGCGGTCCATGGACCGTCCTTCCCTGGTGCTCATGCGGAGCGCACGCGAATCGTGCGATAGCATGACGAATCCGCTATCCGCGAGTCGCGTCACGATGTCAACAAAAAGCAATCGATTCGTCGGGCGCGCGCGCAAGTATTTTCACGCCCGTGGCCGCGCCGCCGCATCGCGCGGCGGCGCGGCACGGATCAGCCGCGCTGATCCAGCGGCACGAAGCGCAGATCCTCGGGACCCACGTAATTGGCAGTCGGGCGGATGATCTTGCCGTCGATGCGCTGCTCGATCACATGCGCCGCCCAGCCGGTGGTGCGCGCGATCACGAACAGTGGCGTGAACATCGCCGTCGGCACGCCCAGCATGTGGTAGGAGACCGCGCTGTACCAGTCGAGGTTGGCGAACATCTTCTTGGCGTCGGCCATCACCGCCTCGATCCGCTCGGCGATGGCGAACATCTTCATCGACCCGGCCTCGGCCGAAAGCCGGCGCGCCACTTCCTTGATGATGCGGTTGCGCGGATCGGCGATGGTATAGACCGCGTGGCCGAAGCCGATGATCACCTCGCGCGCCGCCACCCGCTTGCGAATGTCGGCCTCCGCCTCGTCCGGTGTGTCGTAGCGCTTCTGGATCTCGAAGGCGACTTCGTTGGCCCCGCCATGCTTCGGCCCGCGCAGCGCGCCGATCCCGGCGGTGATCGCCGAATGCATGTCCGCCCCGGTGCCGGCGACCACGCGGCAGGCGAAGGTGGAGGCGTTGAACTCGTGCTCGGCGTAAAGATTGAGCGAGGTGTGCATCGCCCGCACATGGCTGGCCGAAGGCGGCACGCCGTGCAGCAGATGCAGGAAATGCCCGCCGATGCTCTCGTCGTCGGTCTCCACATCCACCACGCGCCCGTTATGCGCCCAATGGTACCAGTAGAGCAGCATGGAGCCGAGCGAGGCGATCAGCTTGTCGGCGATGTCGCGCGCGCCGGGGTGGTTGTGATCGTCCTTCTCCGGCAACGCGCAGCCCAGCGCCGAGACCGCGGTGCGCATCACATCCATCGGATGCGCCGCCGCGGGCAGCGATTCCAGCGCGTCCTTCACCGCCGAGGGGATGCCGCGCAGCGCCCGCAGCTTCGCCTTGTAGGCACGCAGCTCGGCGGCGTTGGGCAGGCTGCCGTGGATCAGCAGATGGGCGATCTCCTCGAACTCGGCGGCCTCGGCCACGTCCAGGATGTCGTAGCCGCGGTAATGAAGGTCGTTGCCGGTGCGCCCGACGGTGCAGAGCGCGGTGTTGCCGGCGGTCACCCCGGACAGGGCGACGGCCTTCTTGGCGCGGTTGGGGGTGGCGGTCTCGCTCATGGCGGTGTCTCCGTGCGGATCAGAAGATGCCGGGCTTGGACAGGCGCAGCGCGCCGACGGGCAGGGCGACGTTGAGCGCCCCGAGCTCGCCCGCGGCAAGGCGCGGCAGTTCCTGCACCTGTTCGAGGAAGCGATTGGACTCGCGCGCCGAGATCAGCCCCTCGGTCATGGTCAGGAACTTGCGGATATAGTCGTCGCGGCCGAACGGGCGCGCGCCGTTGGGATGCGCGTTCGCCACCGCGAGCTCGTCGGTGATGGTGCTGCCGTCATCGAGGGTGATCTCGACCCGCCCGCCGAAGGCCAGCTTGTCGGGATCGGTCTCGTGGTAGCGCGCGGTCCAGACCGGGTCCTCGCGGGTCTCGATCTTGTGCCACAGCGCCACCGTGTCGGGCCGCGCGGCGCGCTTCGGCGCGTAGCTGTCCACATGGTGCCAGCGCCCGTCCTGCAGCGCGACCGCGAACATATACATGATGGAGTGATCCAGCGTCTCGCGCGACGCCTTGGGGTCCATCTTCTGCGGGTCGTTGGCGCCGGTGCCGATCACGTAATGCGTGTGGTGCGAGGTATGGATCACGATCCGGCTCACCCGCGACAGATCGGGTACCTGCGCGCGCATCCGGAACGCGAGATCGATCAGCGCCTGGGCCTGATACTCGGCGCTGTGTTCCTTGGTGTAGCTCGCCAGGATGGCGCGCTTGGGCTCGTTCGGTTCCGGCAGCGGCACCTGATAGACGGCGTCCGGCCCGTCCAGCACCCAGGCGATCAGGCTGTCCTCGCCTTCATAGATCGGGCTCGGCGCGCCCTCGCCGCGCATCGCGCGATCGATCGCTTCCACCGCCAGCTTGCCGGCATGGGCCGGCGCAAACGCCTTCCACGAGCTGATCTCGCCCTTGCGGGACTGGCGGGTGGTCACGCTCACATGCACCGCCTGCTGCACCGCCTGGTAGATGGTCTCGGTCGGCAGCTTCAGCAGCGTGCCGATCCCGGCCGCCTGACCGGCGGCGAGATGGGTGATGTGGTCGATCTTGTGCTTGTGCAGGCAGATCGCGCGCACGAGATCGATATGGATCTCGTAGCCCGTCGCGATGCCGCGGATCAGCTCCCGCCCCGACCGGCCGAGCGTCTGCGCCACCGCCAGGATCGGCGGGATGTTGTCGCGGGGATGCGAGTAATCGGCGGCAAGGAAGGTGTCGTGCATGTCGAGCTCGCGCACCGCGGTGCCGTTCGCCCAGGCCGCCCATTCCGGGCTCACCCGCACCCGCGGCGGGGCGCCGAAGACCAGCGCCCCGTCGCGGCGCGGATGCCCGAGCGCGGCGCCGCGCGCCGAGGTGGGCGCCGCGCGGTTGACCGAGGCGATGGCGACGGCGGCGTTGTCGATGATCCGGTTGATGATCATCGCCGTCACCTCGCGTTCGACCGCGACCTTGTCGGCGGCGACGGCGGCGATCTTCCACGCGAGCTGCTGCTCGCGCGGCAGCGCCGCCCTGGAGGGGTGAACGCGAACCTCGTGCAGCTTCATCTGAACGCTCCCGGTACTGGATGACGGGCTTTCGTAAGGTTCCCGCGCGGTCCGGGCAAGCTGGCGCGGCGGCCTGCACAGGAGACGCTCTAATATATAGGTCATGTCGTCCCACCCGACGGTCCGGCCGCGGGATCATCGCCGTCGTTTCGGGTTGGGTGCGCGCGGCAGGAACCGCGGACGGATGGGGATCCGTCCGCGGTCCGGAGTCAGCCGGAGATCTGTTCCAGGATCGCCCGGCGCTGCTTGATCCCGCGCCAGCCGATCAGCGCCGCCGGAATGAGCGCGCCGGGGATGGTCACATAGAGGAACCACCCGACATGGCCCGCGCTGGCGGTGGCGGTAAACAGCGCGCCGGCGATCAGCGGCCCGAAGATCGAGCCGAGATGGCCGAGCCCATCGGTCAACCCGGTGCCGGTGGCGCGCAACCGGGTCGGATACGCGGCGGCGGTGTAGTTATACATGTTGAACAGCCACACCGTCATCGTGCCCCAGGCGAAGGCCGACAGCACATAAGCCTCGATCACGCCGCGGTTGAAGAACAGCGCCGCCATGGCGACGCAGAACAGGACCGCGGCGACGACGATGGTGGCGCGCCGTTCCACCGCTTCGCCGACCAGCGCGTTGACCGCGAGCCCGGCGCACCCCCCGAACACGCTGGCGACCAGCAGCGCCCCGAAGGTCTGGCTGGCGGAAAAGCCGAAGGTCGCGAGGAGCGCCGGCAGATAGCCGGTGAAGCCATAGACCAGCCCCGCATAGCCGATGATCCAGGCGGCCAGCAGCAGGATGGTGCGCTGGCCGTATTCGCCGCGGAACAGCTCGGCGATGGGGACGTGCTCGGACAAGGGTACCGCGTAGCGGGCATAGTCCGGCTCGGGCAGGCTCGGCCGGCCGCTGCGGCGCAGGCATTCGGCCTCCAGCCGCGCCATGACGTGCTCGGCCTCCTCATGCCGACCATGCGATTCCAGCCAGCGCGGCGATTCCGGCATCCCCCACAGCGCCAGCGGGATCAGCACCACCAGCGGCACCGCGGTGAATAGATAGATGAACCACTGGTAGTGCAGCGGCACCCAGAGAATACCCGGTACGTTGCCGAGCAATCCGAACACCATCACCGCCAGGATCTGCGAGGCCAGCATCACCCGGCCGCGCTCGGCCGGCGGCACGATCTCGCCCATATAGACCACGTTGGTGGACAGCACGCCGCCCATGCCGATGGAGGACAGGCCGAAGAACAGCAGCAGAAGGTCGAACCGATCGGTCAGCGCGGTCGGCCACAGCGGCAGCGCGACCGCCAGCGAGGACAGCAGCAGCGCGGTCCGCCGTCCCCAGCGATCGGCCACGATGCCGATCAGATATTCGCCGACCAGGATGCCGACCCCGAACTGCACCGCGAGCAGGATCGAGAAATCTCCGGCCCCGAAGCTGTGCTTCGGCCCCCAGATGAACGGGTAGAGCTTGGCGGGGATCCCGTCCGCGGCGATGATGACACCCCAGAAGATCTGGGTAATCAGCGCCAGGCGCCATTGCGCCCAGGTCAACGGCAGACGGTCGATCCGGGCGGCAATCTGGCCGGTGCCGGGAATGCCGCGTGGCGGCGCGGTTGCAGCTGCGTCAGGCATGGATGTTTCCTCTTCTTGTGACTTGGCCTCTCCGTGTTGGGGCCACCGTTCCGACCGCCCCGCCCGAGGCTAGGACCGCGTCGCGGCGCAGCGCAAGCAGTTTGGCGCGGCAGCGTTCGGTGCGGCTGGTGCTGGGGTTCGATCTCGCGGTGGTGCCATGCCGCGGCTCGATCAGACACCGAAATGTGATCGGCCGGGTGGCGGGACGGTCACCGGACCTGCTCGGGTTGGGCAGGCGGAGCCGCAACGCTCAGGGGCGCATAAGGTCGTGACGCATCAACAGATCGGGCACCACGTATTCAGATCGCCGCCGAACCAACCCCGACGCCGGGAAATACTGCTCGGTGGCGCGGTCGAAGCCGGCGCCATAGGCCCAGCGCATCCAGGGTGCCCATAATCCGGCGATGAAGCGCCGGCGCGGATCGCGCGGTAGCACGTATTCCAGCAACCGCACCTCCCCCCCGGGGCGCACCAGCCGGGCCAAGGCGCGCAATGCCGGCAGTTGCGACGCGGGCGGCAACACGCAGAACAGGAACGTCGCCCCCGCCGCGTCGAACGCGGCCTCGGGAAGATCGGGCGCGGTGGCATCCTCGAGCCGAAGGGTGACGGATGCGCCGAGCCGGCGTGCCCGCGCCGCCGCGCGGGCCAGCATGGCGGGGCTGTTGTCGATGCCGGTCACCACGGCGTCGCGCGGATAGAACGGAATGTTGCGACCGGTGCCGACGCCGGCATCCAGCAGCCGCCCCGACAGACCCGCCCAGAGCAGCGGACGGATCCGCCGATAGCGGAGGTATTCGAACGGCAGATCGAGCAGGTCGTAGAACGGCGCGATGCGTTCATAGGTTGCGTTGTCGGTGGCCATGGCGAAGCCGCGTTTGGGGGATGCGCGCGGCTTCGCTACCCTGTTCGCCCGTGACAGGAAAGGACGCCGCCGATGGCATCGGGACTGAGCAATTCCGGGCTGGCCCGGTTGGAAGCCGCGTTGCGCGGCCGGATCGAGGCCGGGCACATCCCGGGGGCCGTGGGCATGATCCTGCGCGACGGCCGGCCGGTCTGGCACCGCGCCTTCGGCCGGCGCGACCCCGCCACCGCCGCGCCGATGCCCGAGGACGCGATCTTCCGCATCTACTCGATGACCAAGCCGATCGTCTCGGTGGCGGCGATGACCCTGTGGGAGGAGGGCCGGTTTCTGCTCTCCGACCCGGTCGCCCGCTTCATCCCCGAATTCGCCGACGTCCGCCTCGCCTCCGGCGCGGCGCCGGCGCGGCCGATCACGGTGCAGGACCTGCTGCGCCATACCTCCGGCCTGACCTATGAGTTCCGCGGCAGCGGGCCGGTGCAGGCGGCCTATGTCGCCGCCCGCATCGCCCGGCGCAACCAGACCAACGCCGATCAGGCGGTCGCCCTCGCCGGCCTGCCGCTGCTCTATCCACCCGGCACGCACTGGGAATACAGCCGCTCCACCGACGTGCTGGGCCGGGTGGTCGAGGTGATCGCCGGCGAACCCCTGGGCGCGTTCCTCGCCCGCCGCATCCTCGCCCCGCTCGGCATGACCGATGCCGGGTTTCACGTTCCCCCCGCCGCGCTCGGGCGGCTGGCCGAGGCCTTCCCGACCGACCCGGACACCGGCGCCCCGGTCCCCCTGCTCGAGGTGCGCGAGCCGCCGCGCTTCGAATCCGGCGGCGGCGGCATGGTGGCGAGCACCGCCGACTACGGCCGCTTCCTGGCCATGCTGCTGGGCGAGGGCACGCTGGACGGCACGCGCATCCTGGGCCGCAAGACGCTGGCGCTGATGACGGCGGATCATCTGGGCGGGTTGCCGGCGGCCGAGGACCTGCTGCCGCCCGGCCACGGCTTCGGCCTCGGCTTCGCGGTGCGGCTGGCCCCGGGGCTGGCGCCCTTCCCCGGATCGGTGGGCAGCTATTTCTGGGGTGGGCTCGCCGGCACCACTTTCTGGGTGGACCCGGCGGAACGGCTGGCCGCGGTGCTGATGATCCAGGCCCCCGGGCAGCGGGAGACCTATCGGCTGCTGTTCCGGTCCCTGGTCTATGCGGCGCTGGAATAGGCGCCGGTGCGGGCGAGCAGCGCCCCCGGCCGGTCGCGCGCCATCGCCCGCGCCTCCGCTTCGGTCGCCAGCCCCCACGCCACCAGATTGCGGACCGCCCCGGCCAGGGTCAGCGCCGAGCCCGCCAGCCGGTCGCTGTCCGGAAGCGTGACCTTCCCGTCGCCGTCCCGCGCGATCGCCAGATCGCCCAGACGGTAACGGCCCGGCGGGGCGGCGGCGGCGGCGGTGGCATCGGTCACCAGGATGGCCCGGCCGGCCTTGGCGCGCAGCAGCACCCGCAGCGCCAGGGGCGGGATATGGATGCCGTCGGCGATGAAACTGGCCGCCAGCCGGTCCTCGGCCAGCTGGGCCATCAGGGGCGAGGTGAATTTCGGCTGCGGGGACGGCAGGGCGTTGCCGAGATGGGTGGAGAGCACCGCCCCGGCCTCGGCCGCGGCTGCGATGGTGACCGGGTCGGCGGCGGTGTGGCCGATGGCGGCCAGGCGGTTGCGCGCCGAAAGCGCCCGGATCAGCGCCAGCGCACCCGCACGTTCCGGAGCGAGCGTGACCAGCAGGATCGGCCGGGCGAGCGGGTCTTCCAGCGCCGCGAGCAGCGCCGGGTCCGGGTCGCGCATCTGACGCGGATCGTGGCAGCCGGCGTAGCCCGGCGCGGGGCTCAGGAACGGACCTTCCAGGTGATAGCCCGGCACCATGCGCGGCCCCAGCGCGCTTGCCGCCACCGCGCGATCGAGCGCGCCGAGCCGCCCCGCCAGCGCATCGGGGGCGGCGGTGATGATCGTGGGCAGGCAGGTGGCGACGCCATCCGCCGCCATCGCCGCCAGCGCGTGATCCAGCGCGCCCGCGCTCAGCCCGGCATCGTTGAAATCCACACCGGCGTAGCCGTTGACTTGAAGGTCGATCAGCCCTTGGGTCAGGGGCGCTGCCATTCCAGGATGTAGAGCCCCATGTCGTAGTCGGTGATGTAGATCAGCCCCTCGGTGGAGACGAAGATGTCGGCGGTGTGCCGCATCTTCGCCCGCCCGCGCAGCGGCTCCATCCAATGCGTCGGCATCGGCGGGACGAAATAGGCGATCTCCTCCGGCCGGAACGGATCGGCGAGGTCGAACACCCGCACCCCGGCGCTCTGCCAGGTGGCGAAGATGTAGCGCGAGGACTGGAACGAGCCGGGCCGGTTCTCGTGCAGGTTATGCGGACCGAACTGCCCGCCGAGGGTGAGGTAGTCTCGTTCGGCGGGAATCGGGAAGGTGCTGATGGAGACCGGGTTGGACTTCTCCCGGATATCGAACACCCAGCTGCGCTTCAGCTGCTCCTGGCCGACATTGGCCACCGATTCGTCGGCCACCACCAGCAGGTCGCGGTCGTGCAGCGGCAGCGCGCTGTGGGTCCCGCCGCCGAACGGGGGCGACCAGTTGCGATGCGCGATCAGCTTCGGGTTGGCCTTGTCGGCCACATCCAGGATGGTCAGCCCACCGTCGCGCCAGGAGCCATAGGCGACATCGTCGGCCACCACGGCGTGATGCAGCGCATAGCGCCCCTTCCATGACGGGGTCTCGCCCGCGGCCTCGTGCATCCCGGGGATCCACCACCGTCCGGCGATGCGCGGCCTGGTGGGGTCGGCGAGGTCGATGGTGATGAAGATATGATCGGTGAACCCGTCGAGCAGCGCGGAGGCGTAGGCCCAGCGTCCGCCCGGCCACCAGATGCGGTGCAGCCCCAGCCCCTCGACCTCCATGAAGCCGATCGGGCGTGGGTTGGCCGGGTCCTTGAGGTCATAGACCCGCATCCCGGCCGAATAATCCTGCCCGCGGATGCCGTAGCCCTTGGAGCCGCCGCGGTTGATCGAGCCGCCGTAGTATTCCTGCATCGTGAGGAAGTTCTTGGTGTCAAACTCCTCGATGCACAACAGCAATCCTTCCGCCTGCTGCAAGTGCAGGCAGTGCGAATTGGGGTGGATCGGCAGGAAATTGACCGCCCGGGGCGCCCGCGGGTCGCGCACGTCGGTAACGATCAGCCCGCGGGAGGTGCGGGTGCCGATATAGGCGTAGACGCCCGCCACCATCACCTGCAGGCAATCGCCATGACCGTCGTTGTCGGTCTGGCCGAGCAGGCGGATGTTGCGGGCGGCTTCGGGAACGAGGTCGGTCATGGCGCGCCTCCGGGTCGGATCTGGCGCGTTCTATCGCCGATCCGGCCCGAGGCCGCCAGGGAGAA
>DAHWNE010000032.1 GCA_027340195.1 Acetobacteraceae bacterium
ACCTCGGTCACCGCGCCGGCGGCGAGGTCCTTACGCAGATCGGCGTAGAGCTCGGAGGGCGAGGGCGCGATGTCCTCGAGCACCTTCTCGAGCAGCGCATCGTCGCGGTCGGCCAGCGTTTCCACCAGCTTCGACTTGGCCTCCCGTTCCGCCTCCGTCATCTCGGAGGGAACCTGGATCAGCTCCGACGGCTGGCCCTTGCGGTAGCGGTAGGCCCGTTCCGAGACGACATCGACATAGCCGGTGACGGCGCCGCCGTCGGTGATGGGGACCTGGCGCAGCACCAGCGGGGTGGCGGCGTAGCCCTGCAACGCCGCCAGCGTGTCGCGCAGGCTGCCTTCCAGGGTGTCGATCTTGTTGATGAACACCAGGAACGGCACGCCGGCGTCGGCCAACGCCTTCAACAGCGGCGCGGCCGAGAGCGCGCGCGCCGGGGCGGGTTCGCAGACCAGCACCGCCAGATCCACCGCCGCCAGCGCGACGGTGGCCTCGTGGGCGAACTCGACCGAGCCGGGGCAGTCCAGCACGGCCCAGGAATCCCCCAGATAGGTGCAGTGGCCCAGGCGGAGCTCGGTGGTCATCGGCCGGTTGCGCGGGTCGGCGGGGCGCTTCACCGGGCTGCCGGCGGCGTCCATCAGGGCCTCGAACAAGGTGGATTTGCCGGCGCCGGCGGGGCCGATCAGGGCCACCGAGCGAGGTTCTCTGCCGGTTGGGGTTGCGGACATGAAGGCGCCTCCCTCGGATGGGGGCACCGTCGGGCGCGGCGCCCCGGGCGGTAATCCTAAGCCCGGGCGCGGGGCGGCGGAAAGGGGGCCGAACGCCGAGGCTTCGG
Organism: Acetobacteraceae bacterium; assembly: GCA_027340195.1. Taxonomy (GTDB): domain Bacteria; phylum Pseudomonadota; class Alphaproteobacteria; order Acetobacterales; family Acetobacteraceae; genus JAJZVS01. The sequence continues at coordinate 833 of DAHWNE010000032.1, forward strand.
CAAGGATACCGCGGCTCCCGGCGGGGTCGGCCCGCGCCTGGCGATGACGGGAGGGCGGTCGGCGGGACCTCGTTGCGAACGCGACCGCCTTTCACAGTTGTACGTTCTGCACCGCCGATTCCAGCTCCTGGAAGGTCGGCATATGCGAGCTCGGCACCATCTTGCGCCCCGATTCGATGCTGACCTGCGGGGCATTGCCATGCAGATGCGTCACCAGCACGGCGCGGATCACCTCGAAATATTTCGCTTCCTCGTCAACGATGCTGCCGAGGCGCGCCGAGAGCGGGGCCATCAGCCCATAGGCCAGCAGCACGCCGAGGAAGGTCCCGGTCAGGGCGTCGCCGATCATCTCGCCCAGGATCTTGGGCGGCTGGTCGATGTGACCCATGGTCTTGATGACCCCCAGCACCGCGGCGACGATGCCGAGCGCGGGCAGCGCGTCGGCCATCGCCTGCAGGGCGTGCGGGCCGTGCTGCTCCTCGGCCAGGGTCTTCTTGATCTCGCGGGCCATCACGTCCTCGATCTGGTTCGGATCGTCCGCGTTCATCCCGACGATGCGCAGGTAGTCGCAGATCATCACCGTGGCGTGATGGTTGCCCAGCACCTTGGGGAATTTCTGGAAGGCGGCGCTTTCCTCGGGCTTTTCGATATGCGCCTCCAGCGCCATCGCCCCCTTGGTGGCCGCGAGCCGCACCAGCAGGAACAGCAGACTCAGCAATTCCAGGTAGTCGGCCTTGCCGTAGCGGGCGCCTTTCAGGGTTTTGCCGATGCCGCCCAGCGTGTGCTTCACGTCGTGCATCGAGTTGCCCATCAGGAAGGTGCCCACCGCGGCGCCGCCGATGCTCATCATCTCGAACGGCAGCGCGGCCAGGACGGCGCCGATCTTGCCGCCGGTGATGACGAAGCTGCCGAAGACGCAGACCAGCAGGAAGACAAAGCCGCCGATGGTGAACATCGCCCCCCCTCAGCGCGGCGGCGGCGCGCGCAGCACCAGGATGGAGATGCGACGATTGGCGGCCGCCAGCGGCTGCGCGGGCAGCAGCAGGTCGTGGCTGCCATGGCCGGTCACCGCCTCCACCCGCGCATCCTTGAGGCCGGCGGCGGCGAGCACCGCCCGCGCGGCGTTGGCGCGCCCGGCCGAGAGCGCCCAGTTGGCGCCGGGGCCGAACGGGGCCGAGGCATCGGTAAAGCCGGAAATCCGCACCGGTCCGGGCAGCTTCGCGATCACCTGGCCGATCCGCTTCAGCGCCTGCCGCGCCAACGCGTTGGGCACCGTGGAGCCGGGGGCGAACATCGCGTGCGCCTTGGAGTCCAGCAGCATGACGCGCAGGCCGCGCGGGGTGATGTCGATGGCGAGTTGCCCGGCGATGGCGGCGAGCGCGGGATCGGCCA
>DAHWNE010000045.1 GCA_027340195.1 Acetobacteraceae bacterium
CGGCGGTGGCGGAGCTGGGGGGGCGGATGATCGCCTGCACCGGCGGGCTGCGGGCGGAGGGGCTGGAGGGGGCGGCGCTGGCGCCGGGGGTAGAGGCGGGCGGGGTGGTGACGTTCCTGGCGGCGGTGGAGGGGTTTCAGCTGCTGGGGGGGTAGCGCCGCCGCCGCCGCGCCATCGCCACCCCGGCCACCGCCGCGGCCAGCAGCACGAAGCTCATCGGCTCCGGCACCGGCGCGCCGCCGGCGATCGTCACCACCTCGGTCAGCGCATAGGCGCCCGATGGGGTGAACGGCAGGGTGAACCCCTGCGCCCCGCTCACCAGCAGGCCCCCACCCGGGTCGACGAAACTCCGGCTCCCCAGCAGCGTGGTGGTGGCGAAGCCGGTATCGCCGGCATCGGCATAGACCGACCAGGTCACCACCGCGCCCGCGAGGCCGGTGCTGGTGTCGAAGAACGAGGCGGTGGCCTGGGTCCCGGTGAACCCGGCCTGGCTCAGCACGAAGCGCGCAATGTGCCCGGCCACCCCGGTGGCGCTGATCGCCAGGGTCATCCCCGGGGTGCCGGCGGCGCTCAGGGCGGAAAACCCCGGCCCCGCGGTGCTGACCAGCGCGGTGTTCGCCACCGCCGCGCCGCTGGCCAGCGTCACCCCGTCCACCCCCACCTGCACGCCCACCGAGGGGGCGGTGGTGCTGATGGTGTTGCCGCTCACCGTATCGGCGGCGTTGTGATCGATCTGCCCCGCCGGCAGCCCGGCCACCAGATTGCCGGTGACGTTCGCCGCCGCCCCGTCGTTGACCACCGCGACGCTGCCCGAGTTGGCATCGTTGTTGACGATCGTGTTGCCGGTCACCGCGAGCGCGCCGGGATGGGTCACCCCCTCCTCGCCGTTGGAGATGATGATGTCGTTCTGCGATTGTGGCCCCTGCTGGATGGTGCTGCCGGTGATGCTGACCGCGCCGCCGTTCGGGGTATCGATGCTGTAGCTCGCGGTGCCGGTGGGGCCGTCGGCGATCGTGCTGTTGGCCACCGTGGTGGCGACGGCGCGGGATTTCACCTCGTGGCCGACATTGGCCGCGGTGACCGCGCTGCCGGTCAGCGTGAACTGCGCCACATCGCCGATATAAAGGTTATGCGTGTAACCGTACCCCGCGGTCAGGCTGGGGTCGCTCACGCCGTTGTTGGTGACCGTGGAGTTGGCGATGCTGATGCTGCCGGTCCCGACCGACAGCGGGGTCGCCAGGATCCCGTTCTGGTTGCCCGAGAACGCATCCTGGTTCAGTACTAGGTTCCCGGAATAATAGCGGATCCCGGCCGCGTTGGCGCCGTTGGCGTTGGAGGTGGCCGCGCCGGAGAACGCCACCCCCTGGATCGTCACCGTCCCCGGCGCGTTCACCACCAGCAGTCCCTGGGCGTTGCTCACCGGCACGGTCGCGTTCAGGTAGGCGACGCCGCCGACACCCTCGATGGTGATGTCGCTGGTGACGGTCGCGGTCTGGTTGGTATAGACCCCGGCCGGCAGCGCCACCGTGTCGCCGTTGGCCGCCGCCGCCACGGCTGCGGCCAAGGTGGCGTAATCGCCCGGGGCGGTCCCCACCGTCAGGATGCTCATGCGGTCCTCGTCTGCGGCCGGAACATCCTATCGCATGGCGGTGGGCAGCGTCACGAAAATCGGACGGGCGGTAAGGTTTCGTCAATGATCGCGGCGCAGTCTGCGCGGGCCGGAAACAGGATTGTCCATGCGCCGTCTCCTCCCCGCCTTCGCGCTGCTGGCCTGCGTTCTCCTCCCGCCGCCGGTGCGCGCCGCCGGCATCGCCGTGATGGGCCTGCACCCCGGCATGACGGCGGTGGAGGTCCTGGCGGCGTTGCGCCCGCAGACCCAAACGGTGGCGCGGCGGCTGGGCGCCTGCCCGGGCCGGGGCGCCAGGCGCTGCCTGCGCAGCCTGTCGGCGCTTGTGCCGGACGGGCGCATCCTGGTCAGCTTCGCCGGAAGCCCGGCGCGCGCCTGGCGCATCCGCCTGCTGACCGATAGCAGCACCGACCCGCGTCGGCTGCGCGCCGCGGCGCTGGCCAGTTTCGGCCGGCCGGCCCGGCCCGGGTCCCTGCTATGGTGCGCGCGCCGCTCCGGCCGCGGGTGCGGGCCGAAAGGTCCCCGGCTGCGCCTGCGCAGCGCGCCCGGCGGCGGCAGCATCCTCAGCCTGTCGGACCCGTCGCTGCGCCGACCCGGCACCTGAGTCTCAGGCGGCCAGCGCCACCGCTGCCCGCCCGCCGGCACGGCCCTGCCGGGTCAGCAGGAACCCCACCACCGTCAGATTGGCCAGGTTGAACAGCACCCCGGCGCCGAACGCCGGCGCGTAGAATCCGAAACGGTCGAACAGCGCGCCGGCGAACCAGCTGCCGAACGCCATTCCGCCCATCGCGGTGAACAGCACCAGCGGCACCCGCCACGCCGCCTCCGCCGAGGGGAACAGGTCGCGCACCGCCAGCACATAGCCCGGAATGATCCCGGCGAAGCCCAGCCCGAAGGCGGCGGAGACGGCGAACAACCCGGCCTCGTTGGTGGTCAGCAGGAACGCGGCGATCGCCGCCGCCTGCGCCGCGGACCCGGCGGCGACGGTGGCCAGCCCGCCATGCCGGTCGGCGAACAGCCCCCAGGCCTGGCGGGACAGGAACGCCGCCGCCAGCAGCACCGACAGCATCGCCGCCCCGGTGCCAGGGCCGATCCCGAGCCCTCCGCAATAGGCCACCAGATGCGCCGAGGGGATCGCCATCGGCACGCAGCAGCAGAACCCGGCCAAGCACAGCAGCGCCTGCACCGCGCCCGGGCGCATTCCCATCACCCGCGCCCGCGCCCGATTCGCCAACCCCTGGCCCGGCACCGGGACCGACGGCGGCGGGGCCAGGAACACCACCGCCAGCGGCAGCACCACCACCAGGGTCAGCCCCGCATACCCCGCCATCACCGCCTGCCAGCCGAACCGCGCGATCGTGCGCGCGAACAGGAACGGCCAGACCACGCCGGCGATATACTGGCCGGAGGAAATCAGCGCGATCGCGGTCCCGCGCTTGCGGTCGAACCAGCGGGAGACATAGGTCACCAGCGGCGGGTAGATCGCCCCGTTGCCCAGCAGCCCGATCAGCACACCGTGGCCCAGGTAGAGCCCCGTCACCCCGCCATGCGCCGACACCACCAGCCCCGCCGCGATCATCACCGCCCCGAAGGCCACGCAGGCGCGCATGCCGATGCGGTCCGCCACCCGCCCCATCATCACCCCGCCGAGTCCGGTGCCCATCCACACCAGCGCGCCGGCGAGCGCGGGCACCGACCGATCGGTTCCCAGGCTGGTCTGGATCGGCACCAGCCCCACCACCACGATCAGCGGCGCCCCGTAGGAGACCGACAGGATCGCCAGGGTCGCCAGCGCCGCGCGCCAGGAGGCGCGGGATTCGATCGACCCGGTCGGTTCGGCCGCCATCTTCCGTTCCTCCCGCGAGCGGTTCACTCCCGCGCCGGCACCGCGCCGGCCAGACCGTCATACAGGTCCAGCATCCGCTCGATCCACGGATGAACCGGATCGACATCCTCCACCAGCACCAGCGGGCTGACCACCCGGGCCCATTGGAACGCGCCGAACACCGCGTAGTCGGCGTAATCCGGCCTCGCCCCGCCCAGGAACGGGCCGGCCCGCAGCGCCACCCGCAGCGGCTGCAACAGGGCGCGGAACGCCGGCAGCCGGGCCTCGCGGTCGGCGGTCACGGCTTCCAGCCGCGCGCCCAGCCGCGCCTCCCGCGAGGCGCGGAAATAGGACGCCGCGGGCTCGTCCAGCATGGTGACGATGTCGCTCACCACCAGCCGGATCAGCGCCCCGTGCAGGGTATGATCCACCCAGGCGGCGATCAGGCGGATATGCGGCGCCGCCGCGCCCAGCAGCGGGGCCTCGGGGTAGGTGCGGTCCAGATACTCGGCGATCTCCCAGGACTCGACCACCACCGTATCGCCATCGACCAGCACCGGCACCTTGTCGTGGTGGGCGAAGGCGAGGCGGTCGGTCTCGGTGAAGCGCCAGGGGATGCAGTCCGCCTCCAGCCCCTTGTGCGCCAGCGCCATCCGGGCCCGCCAGCAATAGGGGGAGAAGCGCCGCGCCGGATCGCGCCCGACCAGTTCGTACAGCTGACGTGCCATGAGGCTTGCCTCAGCCGCGATGGAGGGCGACGTCGCCCAGCCGGTAGCGGGCCAGCACCGTCGGATCCGGATCGCGTCCCAGGCCGGGGCCGTCCGGCACCGCGACATGCCCGCCGTTTGCGGTCACCGCCTCGTGATAGGGGCTCGCTTCCAGATCGATGAACAGCCGCTCGAACGGCGCTGTCGGCGCCACCGTCGCCGCCAGATGCAGCGAGGCAAGATAGCCGGCGCCGAAATAGGCGTTGTGCGAAACCAGCCGCACCCCGGCGGCGCGGGCCAGGGCGGCGATCTCCAGCACCGCCGACGGCCCGCCGATCTTGGTCACCGAGGGTTGGGCGATGTCCAGCGCGCCGGCGGCGAAGGCGTCGCGGAAGCCGAACACCCCGGCCGCGTTCTCCCCGGCCGCGATCGGCGTGCCGGCGGCGCGCACCCGGGCGAGGCCGGCATAATCCTCGGGCGGCCAGACCGGCTCCTCGAGCCAGGTGAGCCCGCAGGGTTCCAGGGCGCGGGCCATGGCGGTCGCCTCGGCCACCGTCCACGGGCAGTTGGTGTCCACCATCAGCCGCGCCTCCGACCCCAGCGCGGCGCGGGCGGCGGCGACATGGGGGACGGTGATCTCGTGCAGCTTGATGTCGGCATAGCCCTGGCCGGCGGCGCGGGCGCAGGCGGCGGAAACGAGCTCCGGGTCGCCGTAGCGCAGCAGGCTGGCATAGGCGCGCAGCGGCTGGGGCGGCGTCGCCCCCCACAGCCGCCACAGCGGCAGCCCGGCGGCCTTGCCGGCGATGTCCCACAGCGCGATGTCCAGCGCCGAGAGCGCGTAGAGATGCGGGCCGTTGCGGCCGAACAGATGCAGCGTCTTTTCCAGCCGCGCCCGCAGCCCGGTGATGTCGCGCGCGTCCTGCCCCAGCGCCAGTGCCGCCAGTTGGGTGTCGATCACCGCGCGGGTGGCGGCGACGCAGGCATGGCCGAAGCCCTCGCCCCAGCCCTCGATGCCGGCGTCGGTGATGACGCGCACCCAGAGCGTCTGCATGGATTGCCAGCCGATGCCGCCGAAGCTCACCGGTTTCGCCCCCATGTCGAAGGGGATGCGGGTGAGCTGGGTTTCGATGCCGATGATCTTCATCGCGCTCACCCGAATTTCCGCCGCAGCCGCGGCAGGACGTGCTCGCCATAGAGGGCCAGAAACCGCGCCTGGTCCGGTCCCGGCGCGTGGAACACCAGATGGCGGAAGCCCAGCGCCACATAGGCGCCGATCTTCTCCACGTGCTCGTCCGGGTCGTCGGAGACGATCCAGCGGCTGGCGGCACGCTCCACCGGCAGGGCGGCGGCGAGGCGCTCCATCTCCACCGGCGAATGGACGGTGAGCTTCTCCTCCGGTGACAGCGCCAGCGCCGCCCAGTGGCGCGTGTCCTCCAGCGCGCGGACGCGGTCGGTATCGAAGGAGACCTTCATCTCGATCAGCCGGTCGTAGGCGGCCGCGTCGCGCCCGGAGGCGGCCAGACCCTCGGCCACCGCCGGCAGCAGGGTCTCGGTATAAAGGGTCGGCGCCTTGCCGGAGGTGCAGATGAATCCCTCCTGCCGCCCGGCGTATTTCGCCACCAGCGCGCCGGCGCCGGCGACGTAGATCGGGATCTCCTGCTCCGGGCGGTCGTAGATGGTGGCATCGCGGGTGCGGTAGTACTGGCCCTCGAAGGTGACGTGCTCCTCCCGCCAGAGGCGGCGGATCAGGGTGACCGCCTCGCGCAGCCGGGCGAAGCGCTCCTTGAACTCGGGCCATTCCATCCCGGTGGAGGGCACCTCGTTCAGCGATTCCCCGGTGCCGATGCCCAGGATCACCCGCCCCGGGCACATCGCGCCCAGGGTGCCGAAGGCCTGCGCCACCACGGTCGGATGGTAGCGGAAGGTGGGGGTGAGGACCGAGGTACCCATCACGATCCGGCGCGTCCGCGCCCCGAGCGCGCCGAGCCACACCAGCGCCGAGGGGGCGTGGCCGTCGGTGTGCTTCCACGGCTGGAAATGATCGGAAACGAAGACGGAATCGAAGCCGGCGTCCTCGGCGGCGATAGAAAACTCCAGCAGGCGCGAGGGCGCGAACTGCTCGGCGGATGCCTTGTAGCCCAGTTTGAGCACGGTGGACGCTCCTCTCAGCGGGTCATTTCCAGCAGGTCGGTCACGACCCGTTCCAGGTCGCGCAGGGTGGAACAGGGGCGGAGCATCTGGCAATGGGGGGCGTAGCGGAACATGTCCGAATCCCCGGTCCCCCAGGCGTTGCGGTATTCCGGGTTGAGCCACACCACCCGCTTGGCGCGGTTGGAGATGCGCTCGAGGATCTCCACTCGCGGATCGGTGCGGTTGCCGCGCGCGTCGCCCAGGATCAGCACGGTGGTGCGCCGGTCGATCAGGCCGATCCAGCCCTCCTCGAAATCGGCCAGAGAATTGCCGTAGTTGGAGGAGCCGAAGCCGATCCGGGTCATGATCTCGGCGATCGCCGGCTCGATCGGCTGGTGCTCCAGGATCTCCGAGACCTCGATCAGCGAGCCGGCGAAGGCGAAACTGCGGATATCGGCCAGCACCTCGTTCAGCGCGTAGAGGAACATCAGCAGGAACTGCGAGACCGCGGCCACCGACCCGGAGACGTCGCACAGCACCACCACGCGCGGCTTCTCGATCCGCTTTTCCTTCCAGACGGTGACGAAGGGGATGCCCGACCAGCCCATGTTGCGCCGGATGGTGCGGCGGAGGTCGAGCTGTCCGCGCAGCCGCCGCCGGCGCGGGCGCGCATAGCGGGCGGCCAGCTTGCGGGCGATCGCGCGCACCAGCACCCGCATCCGGTCGTAGTCGCGCCGGTCGAGGTTGGACAGCCGCGTCGAACGCAGCAGCTCCTCGCGGAAGGCCTCGGTCTCCTCACGGGCGAACAGCACCAGGCTGCGCTCGACGAAGTCGCGCACGGTGGCGCGCAGCGCGGCCACGGCCTCGGTCAGGCGGCGGGCCTCGTCGTCCTCGCGCTCGCCGATCGCGGCTTCCACCGCGCGCAGCCCCATCAGGTCGAGGATGCGGCGGGTATAGAGGTTGCGCTGGGTGAAGAAGCGGATATTGGGCAGCCCGGCGGCCTCGCCGGCGGCCTCCATCGCCTGCGCGATCGCCGCCGGATCGCCCCCGAGCAGCAGCCCGGCCAGTCCCTCGCCGGAAGAATCGGGGCTCTCCTCGGGCGAGGCGGACTCCGGGGTCTCGCGGCGGAAATAGAGGTCGAAACATTCCGCCAGCGCCTGCTTCTCCTCCACCGTCTTGGCCAGCACCAGCCCCAGCGTGTCGCGCAGTACGGCGCGGTCGGCGAAGCCCACCGCGTCCACCGCGCGCATCGCCTCGATGCTCTCGGCCGAGGAGATGCGCACGCCCGCTCCGCGCGCGGCGGCGAAGAACCGGCGCAGCGGCTCGGTCGCGTTCATCCCCGGGCGCGGGCGGTGAGTTCGCCGAGCTGGCGGCCGGCGGTCTCGATATCGACCTCGAACTTCAGCAGCACGTTCAGCGTCTCGCGCACGAACTCCGCCGACAGCGCGCCGGCGTGCAGCAGCACCAGCACCCGGGCCCAGTCGATCGTTTCGCTGACCGAGGGCGGCTTCTTGAGATCGAGCCCGCGCAGGGATTGCACGAAGCGCACCAGCTGCCCGCGCAGCGCGGCGTCGGCCTCCGGCACGCGGGAGGCGATGATGCGCTCCTCCAGCGCCGCGTCGGGGAAGCCGATATGCAGATGCAGGCAGCGCCGCTTCAGCGCGTCGCCGAGATCGCGCATGGAGTTGGAGGTGAGGATCACCACCGGCGGGACAGTGGCGGCGATGCGCCCGAGCTCGGGGATGGTCACTTGGTAGTCGGAGAGGATTTCCAGCAGGAAGGCCTCGAACTCCTGGTCCGACTTGTCCACCTCATCGACCAGCAGCACCGCCCCGCCGGGTTCCTGCAAGGCGCGCAGCAGCGGACGCGGTTCGAGGAAATCGGCCGAGAAGAACAGGTCGCCGAAGCCGTGCAGGCGGTGCAGCGCCGCGTCCAGGCTGGCGGCGTCGCCCAGCACCTCGCCGATCTTGTCGCGCAGGATCTGGGTGTAGAGCAGCTGCTTGCCGTATTTCCACTCGTAGAGGGCCTTGGCCTCGTCGAGCCCCTCGTAGCACTGCATCCGGATCAGCGGCAGCGACAGCCAGGCGGCGATGGATTTGGCGAGCTCGGTCTTGCCGACCCCGGCCGGGCCTTCGACCAGCACCGGCTTGGACAACCGCTCGGCCAGATAGACGGCGGTGGCGATCTGGCGGGAGGGGATGTAGCCGCAGGAGGCGAGCCCCTGCTCCACGGCCTCGATCGAAGCGACGCGCGCGGGCCCGCGCGGCAGGTCGGCGGAATAAGGCATCGTCTCCCCTTGTGTGCTACCAACCGGTAGGCTCTACCATCATTCCCGTCAGCGCCAAACCCCGGAGGCCGCATGAAGCTTCGCATCACCGACCAGCAGCGCGACCTGCGCGAAGCGGTGCGCGCCCTGGCGCAGGAGCGCTTCCGCGCCCGCGCGCCGCGCTTCATGGACGGCACGTTCCCGTGGGAGAACATCCGCGAACTCGCCGAACTCGGCGTGCTGGGGATGTCGGTGCCGGAGGAGTATGGCGGCCTCGGGCTATCCATCATGGATACCGTGCTGATCCTCGAGGAGATCGCCAAGGTCTGCTACCCGACGGCGATGGCGGTGCTGGGGGAGGCCGGCGTGCAGACCCGCGTCATCGCCCGCTACGCCCCGCCGGCGATCCGCGAACGCATCCTGCCGCGCGTGGTCGCCGGCGAATGCATCCTGGCGGTCTGCATGACCGAACCCCACGCCGGCACCGATGTGGCGAACTACCGCACCAATGCGCGCATCGCGGGCGACCGGGTGATCCTGAAAGGCACCAAGACGCTGATCAGCCGGGCGCGGGAGGCCGGCATGTTCGTGGTGTTCACCCGCGTGGACGGCAAGCCGGGGCGCGAGGGGATCGGTTGCGTGCTGGTGGAACCCGATACCCCGGGCTTCGCCGTCACCGGCACGTTCCACACCATGGGCGGGGAGAATCTGCACGAGGTCCAGTTCGACGATTGCGACCTGCCGCTCGAGAACCTGGTGATCCGCGAGGACGGGTTCCGCCGGCTGCTGTCGGCCTTCAACACCCAGCGCTGCCTCAACCCGGCGATCTCGCTGGGGTTGGCGGAGGGCGCGTTCGACGAGGCGGTATCCTATGTGCGCGACCGTACCGCCTTCGGCCGGCCGATCGCCGAGCATCAGGGGGTGCGCTGGAAGCTCGCCGACATGTTCAAGGACATCGAGGCCGGGCGCGGGCTGCTCTACCGCGCCGCCCTGACCGCCGATCCGTTCCCCGACCCGTTCCTGTCCGCCACCGCCAAGGTGTTCTGCAACGAGATGTCGCTGCGCGTCACCTCGGAGGCGGTGCAACTGCATGGCGGGTTCGGCTTCACCGACGAATACCCGGTCTCGCGGCTCTATCGCGGCGCCCGCTACGGCTCGATCGGCGGCGGCACCACCGAGACGCTGCGCGACCTGATCGGCAAGCGCATCCTGGCCGGCACCGACCGCGCCCGCGGCATCCTGGGGCTGGACACGCATTGACAGCGGCGCCGGCGGGCGGGTAGAAACCGGCATTCCGATACGGTTATTCGCCCGCCGCGCGGAGGAACGCAAGCTGACAAGCACCCAAGACAATGCCGCCTGGCATTTCCTCCACCGCCATGTCGCGGCGGGGGACGGTGGGCGCCCGGCATTCCACGACCCGCATCGCGCGCTGAGCTACGCCGAACTGGCCACAACGGCCGGGCGCTTCGCCGCCGGCCTCGCCGCCGCCGGCATCGGCCGCGAACGGCGGATCGCGCTGGCGATGCTGGATACGGTGGATTTCCCCGCCGCCTTCTGGGGCGCGATCGGCGGGGGCGTGATCCCGGTCCCGGTCAACACCATGCTGACCCCGGAACAGACCGCCTATATCCTGGCCGACAGCCGGGCCGAGGCGCTGGTGGTGTCCGCCCCGCTGCTGCCCGCGCTGCGCCCGGTGCTGCCCGCCCTGCCGGCGCTGCGCCAGGTGGTGGTGGCCGCGGTCGATGGCACCCCGGTCCCGGCCGACGTCCCGCCCGAGGCCCCGCATGAGATCGGCTGGTCGGCGTTCCTCGGCGCCGCGCCCGCCCCGCTGGTGGAGGCCTCGCCGGACGAGGTGGCCTTCTGGCTCTACTCCTCCGGCTCCACCGGCCAGCCGAAAGGCGCGCGGCACCTGCACGCCAGCCTGCGCGCCACCGCCGACACCTATGCCGCCCAGGTGCTGGGCATCCGCCCCGACGACGTCGTGTTTTCGGCGGCCAAGCTGTTCTTCGCCTACGGCCTGGGGAACGGCATGACCTTCCCGATGTCGGTCGGCGCCCAGGCGGTGCTGCTGCCGGACCGACCCACCCCCGCCGCGGTGCTGGGGATGATGGCGCGCTTCCGGCCCAGCATCTTCGGCGGCGTGCCCACCCTCTACGCCGCCCTGCTGACCGAGGCCGGGCTCGGCCGCGGCGCCGGCTCGGACCGGCTGCGCGCCTGCATCTCCGCCGGGGAGGCGCTGCCCGAACCGGTCGCCCGCCGCTGGGACGAGCGGACCGGCGTGCCGATCCTGGACGGGCTCGGCTCCACCGAGATGCTGCACATCTTCCTCTCCAACGCCCCCGGCGATATCGGCCACGGCACCTCCGGCCGCGCGGTGCCCGGCTACGCACTGCGCATCGTCGATGCCGAGGGCAACGACGTGGCGGACGGCGAGGCGGGCGAGCTCATCGTGCGCGGCCCCTCGGCCGCCGATGGCTACTGGAACCAGCGGGCGCGGTCGCTGCGGACGTTCCGCGGCGAATGGACCTGGACCGGCGATACCTATGTCCGCGACGCCGACGGGCGCTACCGCTACCTGGGCCGGGCCGACGACATGATGAAAGTGGGCGGCATCTGGGTCTCGCCCTTCGAGGTGGAGACCGCGCTGCTCGCCCATCCCGACGTGCTGGAAGCCGCCGTGGTGGGGGCGGAGGACGCGGACGGGCTGACCAAGCCCAAGGCGTTCCTGGTGCCGCGCCGCGCGGACGTGGATGCCGAACGTTTGCGCGCCGAACTCAAGACCCTGGTGCAGGATCGCATCGGGGTGTGGAAATACCCGCGCTGGATCGCGCTCACCGCCAGCCTGCCGAAGACCGCCACCGGCAAGATCCAGCGCTACAGGCTGCGCGGATCATGATGCTGTCGCTGCCGTTCGGCCGGCTGGAAGCGCGCTGGTGGGGGACGCCGGTGACCACCGCGCTGGTGCTGCTGCACGAAGGGCTCGGCTCGGTCGGGCTCTGGCGGGATTTCCCGGAGCGGCTGTTCGCCGCCACGGGCCGGCCGGTGTTCGCCTATTCCCGGCTGGGTTACGGGCGGTCCGATCCCGCACCGCTGCCGCGGCCGCTCGATTACATGACGCGCGAGGCGGCGCTGCTGCCGCGTGTCCTCGCCGCCGCCGGGATCGAACGCGCGGTGCTGATCGGCCATTCCGACGGCGGGTCGATCGCCGCCGCCGCCGGCGATCAGCCGGGCGTGCTGGGGCTGGTGCTGATCGCGCCGCATTTCGTGACCGAAGCCTCGGGGCTGGCGGCGATCGCGACGACGCGCGCGGCCTATGCCGGGGGCAATCTGCGCACCCGCCTCGCCCGCCATCACGACCATCCGGACAACGCCTTCCTGGGCTGGGCGGACGCCTGGCTGGACCCGGAGTTTCCCCGCGCCTTCGATCTGCGTCCCGCCCTCGCGCGCATCACCGCGCCGACGCTGGTGATCCAGGGCGGCAACGATCCCTATGGCACCGCGCATCAGGCCGAGCTCGCCGCCGCGCTGATCCCCGGCGGCGCGCGGCTGGTCTTCCCCGCCGCCGCCCATGCGCCGCATCTGGAAGCCCCGGACGCGACGCTCGGCGCCATCACCGATTTCATCCGCACGCTACTGCCGGAGACCCAGGATGCCGATTGACTTCCGCACCGAACCGGCGCGCTGGCGCCACTGGCATCTGGATGTGGACGGCAGGGTCGCCACGCTGTCGATGGATGTCGATCCCGCCGGGGGGATCTTCCCCGACTGCGAGCTGAAGCTCAACTCCTACGATCTCGGGGTGGATATCGAGCTGGCGGACGCGGTACAGCGGCTGCGCTTCGAGCATCCGGAGGTGGGCGCGGTGGTGCTGCGTTCGGCCAAGCCGGGCATCTTCTGCGCCGGCGCCAACATCCGGATGCTGGGCCGCGCGAGTCACGCCCACAAGGTCAATTTCTGCAAGTTCACCAACGAGACGCGACTGGCGATCGAGGAAGCCGCGGAGGCCTCGGGCCAACCGTGGCTCGCGGCGGTGGCCGCCCCCGCCGCCGGCGGCGGCTACGAGCTGGCGCTGGCCTGCGCGCATATCATGCTGGTCGATGACCGCCGCGCCACCGTCGCCCTGCCCGAAGTGCCGCTGCTCGGCGTGCTGCCGGCCACCGGCGGGCTGACCCGGCTGACCGACAAGCGCCGGGTGCGGCGCGACCGCGCCGATGTCTTCTGCACCACCGAGGAAGGCGTGCGCGGCCGGCGCGCGCTGGAATGGTCGCTGGTGGACGAGCTGGTGCCGCCCTCCAAATGGGATGCCGCGGTGGCCGCCCGCGCCGCCGCGCTGGCCGCGACCTCCGACCGCCCAGCCGCCGCGCGCGGGATCGCGCTCACGCCGCTGCAACGATCGATCGCGGGCGATACGATCACCTGGCCGCACCTGACCGTCACGTTGGATCGCCCCGGCCGGCGCGCGATCTTCCTGTTGCGCGGCCCGGACCGGGCGCCCGGAGATGCCCATGCCGAGGGCGCCGCCTTCTGGCCGCTGGCGGCGGCGCGGGCGCTGGATGACCCGATCCTGCATCTGCGCGTCAACGAGCCGGAACTCGGCCTCTGGGTGCTGCGCACCGAGGGCGACCCCGGGCTGGTGGCCGCCGCCGACACGGCGATCGCCGCCGGCGACTGGCTGGCCCGTGAGATCCGCCTGTTCTGGCGCCGCGTGCTGAAGCGGCTCGATGTCTCCTCGCGCAGCCTGGTGGCGCTGATCGAACCGGGCAGCTGCTTCGCCGGCACGCTGGCCGAGCTCGCCTTCGCCGCCGACCGCTGCCTGATGCACGCCGGCGCCTCGGGCAACGCGCCGGCGACGCTGCGGCTGGGCGCGGCCAATTTCGGCACCTGTCCCATGGGCAACGGGCTGACCCGGCTCGAGACGCGCTTCCTCGGCGCGCCGGAGGCGGTGGCGGCAGCGCGGGAGGCGATCGGGCAGGCGCTGGATGCCGAGGCGGCGGAAGCGCTCGGCCTGGTCACCGAGGCGGTCGATCCGATCGATTGGGACGACACGGTGCGCCTGCTGCTCGACGAGCGGGCCAGCTTCTCGCCGGACGCGCTTTCGGCGCTGGAGGCCAATCTGCGCTTCGCCGGGCCGGAGACGATGGAGACGCGCATCTTCGGCCGGTTGTCGGCCTGGCAGAACTGGGTGTTCCAGCGCCCGTCGGCGGTCGGCGAGGCCGGCGCGCTGCGCCGCTACGGCACCGGCACCCGGCCCGAATTCGATCCCGCCCGGGTCTGATCAGGCGAGCGGCAGGACCCCATACAGATGCGCGCCCAGCTCGGCATCCGGCGTTTTCATCAGGTCCTTCGGCAGCGTGGCGTGCAGCTTCGCGCCCGCCGGCGCCCCCAGCGCCTCGGTCAACAGGGCGAGGCTGCGCGGCAGGGCCACCAGCACCAGCGCGTTGAATCGCTCGCTGTCGATCCGCGCCGCCACCGCCTCCGCGAAGGCGCGCTCCGCCTGCTGCTTCGGATCGTGGCGCGGGGTGAACGCATGACGGGTCGGGCTCGCGCTCTCGAAGCTGCGGCCCTGGCGGTCGGAAACGAGGTCGGACACGCGCTTGCCCGCCGTGTCGGAGGTCAGCACCGCGTCCGTGGTGAAGCCGGATCCCGCGCCGGGGCGCACCAGCCGCGCGCGCTCGCCATCGGCCAGCACGATCAGCAGCCGTTCGGGATGACGCATGGCAAGCCCCCTTCGGTTCCATCGGGACAAAAGCCTAGCCCCGCCCACGGGAGGCCGGATTGACCCAGATCAACGCGCGTCCTCCGCTCCGGCGCTGCCATCCGGGGGATGCCCTACCCATCGATCCTCGATCTGCCCGCCCCCATCCGCCGTGCCCTGCCCGAGCACGCGCAGGAGATCTACCGCGCCGCCTTCAACCACGCCTGGCCCCATGCGGCCGACGAGGCGACCGCGCACCGCATCGCCTGGGCGGCGGTGAAGCGGCGCTATGGCAAGCGGGACGGGGTCTGGGTCGCGCTGGACCCGGATCCCTCCTGACCCGAACCAAGTCAGCGAACGGAGCCGCAGGATGACCGAGACGCAGGCGATCGACTACGACGGCCTGATCCCGAACAATGTCGGGCTCAACCGGGACCCGCGGCTGCGCCGCGCGCTCGAGACCTGGTACCCGGCCTATATCGACTGGTGGAAGACCGCCGGCCCCGCGATCTATCAGGACAACCCGGTCTATCTGCGCACCGCGGTCGGCGTGGACCCGGAAGGCTGGGCGCGCTTCGGCTACGTGAAGATGCCGGACTACCGCTGGGGGATTCTGCTGGCCCCGGCGGTGGAGGGACGCAAGGTCGGCTTCGGCGCCCATCGCGGCGAGCCGGCCTGGCAGGAGGTCCCGGGCGAGCACCGCGCCATGCTGCGCCGGCTGCTGGTGATCCAGGGCGATACCGAACCCGCCTCGGTGGAG
>DAHWNE010000046.1 GCA_027340195.1 Acetobacteraceae bacterium
CAGGGTGATGAGCGCCTGCTCCACCACCGCCTCCTGGCCCAGGATCACCCGCCCCACGGCGGCGCGCGCGGCGCCGAGGCGGGCGGCCAGCGCCTCGAGCGCTTCCGGGTCGGGCGGGTCGGCGAGCGGGTCCGCGGCGGCCACCGCGGCGACGGATTGCGTGGTTGCTGCCATGTTTGTCATATCGGTACTTTCCGAGGCGGGGGTAGGCTTCCTATATGACGCTCGGTGGAAGAATGCTTGCGCCCCGACGGGCCGGGCCGCTTCCGCCGCGATCGGGGGATGAGCCGCGTGGTGCGCCGCGGGGCTCGAAAACGGGTGCGCGCGCGCATCCGGGGAGCATCGTCTGGGATGACCATCACCGCCGCCGTCACATCAGGCCCCACGCCGCGGCCCCGCCGGGCCCCGGTGGAGTGCGGCGACCTGCCGTTCCTGATCCGCCGCGACGGCACCTGGTTGTATCAGGGCACGCCGATCGGGCGGAAGGAGCTGGTCTGCCTGTTCGCCTCGGTCCTGAAGCGCGACGCCGAGGGCGCGTTCTGGCTGGAGACGCCGGCCGAGCGCGGGCGCATCATCGTCGAGGACGCCCCGTTCGTCGCGGTGGAGCTGGACTGGACGGGCGAGGGGCGCAACCAGGTGCTCTCGTTCCGGACCAATATCGACCAGATCGTCACCGCCGGCCCCGAGCATCCGATCCGCATGTCGCACGACATCGTCACCTGCGAACCGACGCCCTATCTGCGGGTGCGGCCGGGCGCCGGGACGGCGCCGATCGAGGCGCGGATCAACCGCGCGGTCTATTACGAGCTGGTGGCGCTGGCGGTGCCGCACGACGTCGCCGGCACACAGATGCTGGGGGTCTGGAGCTGCGGGCGGTTCTTCGCGCTGGGCGAGATGCCCGCCGGCAACGACTGAATGGCGCCCGAGGAGCTGCGCCGGCGCCTGCACCGGGTCGCCGCCTCCGCCCGGCCCGGGGCGGTGGTACGCGGCACTTGGCCGCTCTCGCCCGGCGCCGCGTCGCCGGTGCCGGCGGCGGTGCTGGTGGGGGTGCGCCCCGGCGCCGAGCCCGGCGTGCTGCTGACCAAGCGC
>DAHWNE010000058.1 GCA_027340195.1 Acetobacteraceae bacterium
CGTCCCAGCCGGCGACCCGCGCCAGCAGCTGCGCCGCCGGCGTCGCCAGCACCGAGAACGCGCCGTTGAGCCCCCAGGCCCAGGCGAGGCGCCGCGGCGCGCCCGAGCCGATTCGCGCCAGCCCCAGCGGGAACGGCACCCCGAGTGCCAGGCCGAGCGGGGCGACCACCAACGCGAGCAGGCCGAGCCGCGCCGGCTCGGGCCAGGACAGCGAGGCGAGGATCAGCGGCCAGAGCCCCACAAGCGCCGCCACCGCCCAGGCCAGCACCGCCACCCCGGCCAGCGCCACCGCCCGCGTGGGGTGGCGCACGCGCGCGCTCAGGGCCGCGCCCAGGCCGGAGGCGATCAGCATCAGGCTCAGCACCGCGGCGAAGCCGGTCGCGGCATCGTCGAGCCAGAGGGTGGCCTTGGCGATCAGCCAGAGTTCCAGGAACAGGAAGCCGAGGCCGAGAGCGGGGAAGAAGAGCGCCATGGCCGGGAAGCCGCCGCGCCCGCCGATGCCGGGGGCGGCCAGCGGCAGTGCCAGCACGGCGAGCGCGATCAGCGCCGCCTGGGCCAGCACGGCGAGATTGACCAGGGCGGCGATCTCGGGCTGCGGCAGCACCTCGAGCCGCCGCAGCAGGGTGGGCAGGTCGGCCAGCCGCAGGGCGGCGAAGAAGAACGGCCGGTCCAGGGTCATCGGCGCCAGGCTGAAGGCGCCGGCGGAGGCGCTCGGCCGGCGGGAGAGCACCGCGCCGGCCTCGTCGGCGATGGCATCGCGCGGCCCGCCGCGGCGCACCGTGCCGGCGGCGAAGGAGATCGGCGGCAGATCGTTATAGATCCCCGCGCGCGCCGCGCGCACGTCGATGCCCGGATACCAGGACAGGTCGAACGAGCGGCGGTCGCAGAACCGCCGCGCCGCCGCCACCGCGCGCGGGCCGAAGGCGCGGGGCGAGACCAGCACCCGCACCGT
This sequence comes from Acetobacteraceae bacterium, assembly GCA_027340195.1. Classification (GTDB taxonomy): domain Bacteria; phylum Pseudomonadota; class Alphaproteobacteria; order Acetobacterales; family Acetobacteraceae; genus JAJZVS01. The sequence continues at coordinate 953 of DAHWNE010000058.1, forward strand.
CCAGGCCGAGCGGGCCATGATGACATGCGCGCCCGGGTGGGCGATGCCGGCCAGCCGCAGGGCGCGCCGGACGGTCGCCAGCACCCGCAGCGCATAGACCGGGAAATCGCGGATCGAGACCGGGACCGACAGCACCCCGCGCGGGGTCAGGTGGCGCAGATCGGCGGCGAGGGATTCGGCGGCGAACGCCGCCTCGGTGGCCGGGGCGGTGGTCAGCTGGTCGGCGGCGAGGTCGATCAGGTCCCATCGCGCGCCCCGGGCCAGCGCCAGCGGCGAGCGGGCGGAGACGGCGAGGCCGGGCATGGCGCGGCGCAGGGCGGCGCGCAGCACGGGCTCGGGTTCCAGCACGCTGACCGATCGCGCCCCGAGGGCGCGCGCCGCCGCCACCCGGAATCCGCCCCCGCCGCCCACCAGCAGTACGCGCGGAGCCGGGGCCAGCCGGTAGGCAAGGGCGCCCAGCGTGGCCGGCGCATAGGCGGCCGAGGGGGCCTGTCCCGGGAACGGCAGCGCGGCGATGCGCACCCCGTCACGATAGAGACCGAGCGCGCGCGGCGGGCCGGGCAGGTGCAGCATGGCGGCATCGTCGGAGAGATCGACATCCACCCGCTCGGTGAAGTCATCGAGCAGGGCGTAGGTGCCGGAGGGGCGCTGGAGCCGGGCGATCACCCGCGCGCCCTGGGTATGGGCGGGGGCGAAGATCGGCTTGTATTGGCTGATCTGCGGCTGGGCGCCGAACCACAGCAGCGCCTCGGCGGCGGCCAGGGCGGACAGCGCGGCGAGGCGGGCGCCGCGGCCGGCGGCGGCGGCCAGCACCGGCAGCAGCGCCGCCACCAGCCGGAACGGCGGCAGCAGGAACATCGCCCCCACCAGCGCCGCCGCGCCGGCCCCGGCGCCGGCCAGGTCGGCGGCGTAGACTCCGCCAAGGGCGCCGGGGGCGGTGAGGAAGCAGAGGCCGACGAACAGCCCGGCCAGGAAGAAGAACGGCAGCAAGGCGGCGTAATAGGCGGCGATATGCCCCAGTTCGGCGGTCCAGGTGACCGGGTTCTGCAATGCCAGCGGATTGAAGCGATTGGTGATGACGAAGTGGAACCCGATGCCTCCGGCGAGCGTCAGTGCCACCGGCAGCCAAGCGAGCACCCGGCCGGCCATTGCGTCGCGGCCCGGCGCGGCCAAGGCGAGGGCCACGCCGCTGAAGGCGAAGCCGGCCATGGCGATCGAAATTACCCAGTAGCCGTATTCGTTCCATAGCGCGACAGCGAAGAAGCGGGTCAGCGCGATCTCGAACCCGAGCGCGCCGGCGGAGACCAGGAACAGCGGCGCGGTGCGCCTCATCGCCAGGCCGCGTGGGCGAGAAAGCGGCGCAGAATCGCATCGAAGCGGGGCGCGTCGTCGATAAACAGCGCGTGTCCGGCTCGGGGGAAGATCGCGGTCCGCGTGGCCGGCCGGGCGGCGCGGAGTGCTGCGGCCTGGGCGGCGAGCCAGGGGCGGACGATGTAGAGCAGCGGCACCCGCACCCGCTCCACAGTGCGGCGCCAGACGTCGCGGGGGACCCGGTAGTCGCGCAGCGCCGCGGCTTGCGGGGCGGGCAGGCGCAGGGCGGCGCGGGTGAGGCGGCGCAGGAATGGCTCCGGCTGCCGGGTATGGAACATGCCGCGCACGAAAGCGGCGACCGCCGCCGCGTGCGACAGCACCGGGCCATGTGAGGGATGCCAGGCCGGCGGCGGCGGCTCGCCCACCGAATTGTCGATCAGCACCAGGCCGGCCAGCCGCGCGTCGCCATCGGCGCGCAGGAAGGCCAGCGTGTCCAGCACGCCGAGCGACCAGGCCACCAGCACCACCGGCCGCGGGCCGAGGCGCGCCAGGAGCTCGGCGATGTCCTGCCCGCGACGGGCGGCGGTGTAGCCGCCCGCCGGCACCGCGGAGGCGCCCTGCCCGCGCGGGTCGAACAGCACCACCCGATAGCGGGGCGCGAGGGTGGCGGCGACGCGGGCGAAGATCCAGCCCGGCATCAGCCAGCCGGGGACGAACACCACCGTTTGCCCGCCCGGGCGGCCCTGCACCGAATAATGCAGCCGGGTGCCGTCCGAGGCGGTGAAGATCGCCGCTCGCGCCGGCCCCGTGGCCAGCAGCAAGAGAAGGATCAGCGGAACGGCGCGGCGCATCGGCGGCTGATCGGGGCCCGGCGGGGGTTCGTCAAGCGGGGGCTTGGCGCGGCGGGCGCGGGTGGCTAAGCTTTCGCGCAACGAACGGTCGTACACGGGAGGATAACGGAATGTCGCATTTCTGGCATGGCTTGCGCCGCGCCGCGCTGGGCACGGTATTTGCCGCCGCCGCGACCCTGGGCTTGGCACCGCGGCAAGCGCAGGCGGCCAAGCCGATCACCATCGGGTTCTCGATGTCGCTCACCGGCGGGCTGGCGGCCAACGGCAAGGCGGCGCTGCTGGCGATGCAGATCTGGGCGAAGCAGGTCAACGCCAAGGGCGGGCTGCTCGGGCGGCCGGTCAAGCTGGATTATTACGACGACCAGTCCAACCCGGCGCTGGTGCCCGGTATCTACACCAAGCTGCTGGATGTGGATCACGTCGATCTGGTGGTCAGCGCCTATGCCACCAACATGATCGCGCCGGCGATGCCGATCGTGATGGCGCATCACAAGCTGTTCATGGGGCTGCTGGGGCTGGCGGTGAACAGCCAGTTCCACTACCGGCGCTATTTCTCGATCACGCCCACCGGCGGGATGCATCCGTAGCGGTCGCTCTCGGTACCATTCTTCGCGGTGGCGTCGGCGATGAAGCCGAAGCCGAAGACCATCGCCCTGGTCGGCGCCGATGCCGAGTTCCCGAAGAACGCCATTACTGGCGCCCTGGAGCTGGCGAAGAAGGATGGATTCAAGGTGGTCTATGACCAGACCTACCCGCCCAACACCGCCGATTTCTCGCCCATCATCCACGCCATCCAGGCCCGGCATCCGGATGTGGTGATGGTCGCCTCCTACCCGCCGGATTCGGTCGGCATGGTGCGCGCGGCGGCCGAGGCCGGGCTGAAGACCCGCCTGTTCGGCGGCGACATGGTGGGGCTGCAATCCACCCCCATCAAGGCCGCGCTGGGGCCGCTTCTGAACGGTATCACCGACTATGATTTCTGGCTGCCGGTGAAGGGCTACGCCACGCCGGCGGCGATGGCGTTCCTGAAAACCTATCAGGCGCAGGCGAAGAAGGTGGGGGTCGATCCGCTCGGCTACTACCTGCCGCCCTTCGCCTATTCCGACATGCAGGTGCTGGCCGACGCGATCACCGCCACCCACAGCATCAGCGACGCCAAGCTGGCCGCTTATATGCGTACCCATAGCTTCGATACGGTGGTGGGCACCATCAAGTTCGGCCCCAATGGCGAATGGGTGGCGCCGCGGGTGCTGGAAGCGCAGTTCCAGGGCGTCAAGGGCCACGACGTGGCGCAGTTCACCAACCCGAAGACCGAGGTGGTGCTGTACCCCGCCAACCTGAAATCGGGGACCCTGGAAACCCCTTACAACGGCGCCGAGCACTGATCGGGTCCGGGCCGGCGGCCATGCGTCGCCGGCCCGCCCTTCGGAGGACCGTCCGATGCGATTTCGTCCGTGCTGCCTTGTGATTCTGCTCGCCGCGCTGTTCGCGGCCCTGCCGTTTTCCGCCCGAGCTGCCGCGCCCAAGGGCAAGCCCATCACCATCGGCTTCGACATCGAACTGACCGGCGGGCTCGCGCCCAATGGCCGGGCGGCGTTGCTGGCGATGCAGATCTGGGCCCGCAACACCAACGCCCACGGCGGGCTGCTCGGTCGGCCGGTGAAGCTGGTCTATTACGACGACCAGTCCAACCCGGCGCTGGTGCCGGGGATCGTGACCAAGCTTCTGGATGTCGATCACGTCGATCTGCTGATCGGCGGCAACGGCACCAACGTGGTGGCGCCGGCGATGCCGGTGGCGATCGCGCACCACCTGACCCTGCTCGGGCTGTTCGGGCTCGATGTCAATCACGC
>DAHWNE010000061.1 GCA_027340195.1 Acetobacteraceae bacterium
CGTGGCGACCGGTCTCGGCGACGCGGCTGGTGCTGCATGACGCGGCCGGGGCGGCGCTGGCGGAGGCGGGGCTCGAGATCCCGTGTGGCGGGTCGGCGCGGGTGGACCCGTGGGCGGTCTTCGGCGCGGCGTCCTGCGCGCGGGCGGGGGCGGAAGGGTATGTGCTGATCCGGGACACCGGCTGCCGGCTGTTCGGCTATCACGGGCTCGAGGATGCGGCCGGCGGGTTCGCGCTGGATCACATGTTCGGGTTCTGACCGGCCGCGTCCGCGGGAGCCCGCCGGCGCGGCCGGACAGCGAGAGATTACGGGATCAGCACGGTGCTGCCGGTGGTGGCACGGCTTTCCAGCGCGATATGCGCCGCCGCCGCCTCGGCCAGCGGGAAGCTCTGGTTGACCGCGATCTTCACCGCGCCCGATGCCACCACATCGAACAAATCCTGCGCGGTGGCGAGCAGGTCGGCGCGCTTGGCGGTGTAGGTCGCCAGCGTCGGCCGGGTCAGATAGAGGCTGCCCTTGGCGGCCAGGATGCCGACATCCACCGGCGGCACCGGGCCCGAGGCGTTGCCGTAGCTCGCCATCAGCCCCAGCGGAGCGAGGCAGTCCAGGCTGACGGTGAAAGTATCCTTGCCGACGCTGTCATAGACCAACGGCACCATCGCCCCGCCGGTGATGCGCTTCACCTCGGAAACGAGGTTCTGGTAGCCGATCACGGTATGCGCCGCGCCATGGGCGCGCGCGAGCTCGGCCTTGGCCTCGGAGGAGACCACGCCGATCACGGTGGCGCCGATATGCTTGGCCCATTGGCAGAGGATCAGCCCCACCCCGCCGGCGGCGGCGTGGACGACGATGGTTTCGCCCGGTTTGACCGTGTGGGTGCGGCGGACCAGGTATTGCGCGGTCATGCCTTGCAGCATCATCGCCGCCCCGGTGCGGAAATCGATCGCATCCGGCAGCTTCACCAGCTTGTCGGCGGGCAGGGCGCGTTCGGTGGCGTAGGCGCCGATGGCGCCGGCATAGGCGACGCGGTCCCCGACCGCGAATTCGGTGACGCCGCTGCCAAGCGCGGTGACGGTGCCCGCCCCTTCCATGCCGAGGGTGAGCGGCATCTGCGGGGCCTTGTAGAGGCCGGTGCGGAAATAGACGTCGATATAGTTGAGACCGACCGCGCCATGGCGGACCACCACCTCGCCGGGGCCGGGTTCGGGCGTGGGCACGTCCTCCCATTTCATTGCCTCGGGGCCGCCGGGGGCGTGGATGCGGATCGCCTTGGTCATCGTGGTCTCCGTGAACGGGGCAGAGGGGTCAGAACAGCGGGGCGGCTTCCAGCGCCAGCAGGGCGCGCTTGGTGGAGAGCCCCTCGCCGCCCGAGTAGCCGCCGATGCCGCCCACCGCAACCACCCGGTGGCAGGGGATCAGGATCGGGATCGGGTTGGCGGCGTTGGCCTGGCCGACCGCGCGAGGGGCGGAGCCGAGACCGGCGGCGAGCGCGGCATAGGTGGTGGTGGCGCCGTAGGGGATGGCTTGCAGCGCCGCCCAGACGCGGCGGCGGAAGGTACTGCCGGCGGGGGCGAGGGGGAGGTCGAAGTCGTGCAAGCCGCCCTCGAAATAGGCGTGCAGCTGGGTTCGGGCGCGCGCGAGCAGGGGGGTCTCGGTCTGATCGCGCCCCCAGCCCCAGTCGAGCGCGACGATGGCGCCGTCTTCCTCCGAGACGGTGAGGTCGCCGATCGGGCTGTGCAGGGAGAGTTGCGGCATGGCGGGCGCGGATGCGACGCCGGGTCTTGGGTGGAGTCAAGCGGGGCAATCGGGTGGGCGGCTGGCGACGCGAGCCCCCACCAGGCGGCGTCGCTATCCGAGGCTAAACCCGTAGTAACTCTCCATGTAGCGGCTCAGCGCGTCAAAGAACTCCGGGGCGTCACGCTTGGTCACGCGCGCCGCGGTCTGGAATTTCTCCGGCGCATCCTCGGGCGGTACCAGCTCGGTGATCTGTCCCTTGGCGTTCACCGCGCGCACCGCCTCGGCGAGCCGTGCCATCATGTCCGGCTCGGCGTCCAGCAGGTCCAGCCGGCCATCGGCGCCGAACGCCACCTGCCCGACCCGCTCGCCCTCGCCCCCATCCGGGTCCACGCGGTACACCTCGACGATTCTTGTCATTCCGTCCGACATTCCACTCTCCTATTCCTCAGTCAGCATGTCCATGATGCCATGTGCCCCGCGCGGGCCGGCGAGCCAGGCGTGCTGCTCCTCCGGCTGCTTCTTGTAGGTCTCGTAGTCCTCCTGGCCCTCGACGTAGCCGCCCGGAAGGTTGCCCATGTTGAACATGCGCGTCTGCGTGTAGGGCGGATCCTTGTTGTCCTTGGTCAGGAATTTCGGGTCTTTGTCTCCGGTCGGATAGCGCAGCGCGCGGCACAGCACATTCTGGTTGCGGTGCGTGTTCTCATGCATGATGAGGTCGAGCGCCGCCTCGAAGTCGTGGAACACGGGCTGGGCGGAGTTGATCTTGATCTGGTCGCTCTCCGGCCCGTCGAGCGGCGGGTTTCGGGTCAGATCGCTCGGCGCGTAGCTGCCGTTGTCGTTGCTGTCCGGCTCGTTGGCGACGACGATGCCATTGCTCGGCAGAGTGAAGCCGAACTGCTTGCACTGTTCCTCGGCCACCATCTTCAGCAGCGCCACCTTCTGCTCGTCGGTCATGATCGGCCAGTTTTCCTTGGCGTCCTTGAGCTCCTGCTTCTTGCCCTTCAGTGCCTCGATCACCTTCTTGCGGTTCTTTTCGTCCTCCTTGGCGAACTCTTCCTCCAGCGTCATCGCATGATAGAGCTTGCGCATCGCCACGCGCTTCGGGTCGTCCTTGGTCGCGGGTATATCTTCGTCGAAACTCGGCATGCCGTCCGTGCGCAGGCTCTCCAGCAGGTCGAGCTTCTCCTCGGCGCTCAGCCGCGCCAGGATCACCGGATCGGCGGTGGTGATCGCGTCCACCGCGGCAAGCGCCTTCGCCCGCTTCTGCCCGCCGCCGCCCTGCGGCATCGCCTTGATGGAGCTGCCTTTGTTCTTGAGCGCGTTGGTGGCGGTGGTCAGCGCCGCCTCGGCCTTGGGGATCAGCCATTGCAGTTCCGGTCCGCAGACCGCAACCATGTCGTCATCCTTGCCGTTCAGTTTCAGCACGAAGGCGTCGTAGCGGCGCTTGTATTCCTGCTGCTCGGGCGAGGCGCCGCTCGAAGGCACGGTATCGGCCGCCGCCTTCAGGTTCTTTTCCACCTTGCGGAATTGCGCGAACAGCTCGACCAGCGCGGGGTCCTTTTCGGTGGTGCGCAACGCGATCAGCTTCTCGCATCTCTCGTTGATCTCCCGCTGCGCCTCGGCAACCTTTTTCCAGGTCGGGTGGCGTTTTTCGGACAATGTCCGCAGCTCGTTCTGTAATTTGACGATCTCCGGGGTGGCGGGCGGCACTTTGAACGCCAGGCGCAGCGGGATCACGTTGCGCTTGACCAGCTCCTGGGCTACTGGCTTCCAGTACGCCTCATCTTCCGGCGCGCCGGCCACGCCTGACTCCCACGCCCCGATCAACGCCCGCCCGGCCTTCGCATAGACCTCGCGCAACCGGGCGAGCTTGCCGTGGTTGTTCGTGTCGGTGATGCCGGCCGGGTCCGGCGTATCGGCCTTCGCCTTGATGTAGGCGTCCCATTGCGGTTTCAGCACAGGCTTGGCGGTCGCGTTCGGAATTTGCGCGATAACCGCGAACTCGGCGGCGAGCTTGTCCATCTCCACCTTGTGCGTACGCACGTCGCGCCAGCCGGCCGAGGCCGCGCGGATCGCGTTGGACAGCGCCGGATAGGCCTGGTTGCCAAGGATCGGCGGCGTCAACTTATTCAGCTCGCCACGGAGCGTGGCGGACTCGCCCTGCGCCTCGGGCCATTTGTCGAGCAAGTCGAGCCTGCTCTCCAGCTCGAGCTTGGCGGCGCCGTCGAAGGCATCGAGCTTGCCGATCACGGTGAGCAGCGCGGTGCCGGCCTTGGTCCAGTCCTTGCTTTCGATCTGCTTCTGCAGATCGTCATCGGCCTTGGTGAAGTCGGCCTTGGCCTTCCTGGTCCATTCGGTGGGCGGCTGCGAGTCGAGCGCCGACTGCCGCCGATGCGCGATCTTCTGGTAGTTGATGTAGAAATCGCGCTCGGACTTGTTGGCCTCCTCCAGCGCCTTCTCCACCGTGTCGGCACGGCTCCTGGCGGTCTTCAGATGCTCGCGCGCGTCGCCGTAGCGCTTCTCGTCGGCCGCCTTGCGCATTTCGGTCATGGCGCCGGCAAGATCGGCCTGGGCCGTCTTCACCTTTTCGTCACTGGATTCGGCCTCGCTCAGATATTCGAGCCTGCCTTCGACGGCGAGCAGCTCCTTGCCGAACAACTCGCGGTTCGTATTTTTCGGCGGCACCGGCGGCAGGGGCTTGTTCGGCGGCTGGCTGCCGGTCATCTGGCGCGGTGGGTCGGGCGGTGGTCTGTTCGGCGGCGGCCGCGTCTCCCCCGGCCCGTAGTCCTGTCTGGGCTCGGGCCTCTCGCCGACGGTCACTCCCAACACGCGGGCAACCCAAGCGTTGCGGTCCCCTGCCTTGTCGCCTGGGCCGCCGACTGAAGTCGTAGAGTCTCGATCGCTCATGTGCTGCCTCCCGATCTTGCGCCGCCAAAGCCGTCACGGTCGATGTATTTCTAGGGCAAACTTAGCAGTCATCGGCGCGGCGGCAATCCCGGCTCCGAGATCGGGCCGTCAGGTGACTGCCATTTTCTCCCCCTCCGCCGCGCCGAGGAACGGGAACGGGCCGGGGAACGCCTCCACCAGCGCGGTGTGGGTCACGAACGCCGCCCCGGTCCAGCGGTGCAGCAGGAACGCGCCCGGCTCCAGCACGAAGGCCGACGGCGCGTCGGCGCGAAGGTCGAGCGCCACCTGATGGGCGACCGAGGGGGCGATCATCACCACCGCCTCGGCGATGCGTGTCACCACCGGGCGATGGACATGCCCGCAGGCGACCAGCCGCACCTGCGGATGGCGGGCGAGCAGGGCGGCGAACCCCTCCGGGTCCCGCAGCGCGATGCGGTCCATGTGGCCGATCCCGGTGGCGAAGGGCGGGTGATGCATGGCGAGCAGGGTCGGGCGGTCGGGGGCGGCGGCGAGCGTCGCCTCGAGCCAGGCCAGCCGGGCCGCGCAGAGCGCGCCGGCGCTGCTGCCCGGGACCAGCGTGTCGGCGAGCACGAGGCGCGCGGGGAAACCTTCCACCGCGTGCTGGATGAAGCCATCGGCGGGCGGGGCCAGGGCGGGCAGGGCCGCGGTCATCGCCGCGCGATCGTCGTGGTTGCCGGGGATCGCGAACACCGGCGGCAGGTCCGGCCCGGCCGCAAGCATCCGGGCGAGCTCGCGATAGGCCCCCGGCTCGCCGCGATCGGCGAGGTCCCCGGTCAGCAGGATCACGTCGGGGCGGTGCCGGGCGGCGGCGGCGAGCGCGCGGGCGGCGAGCATGTTGGTCTCAACCACCCGGTTGGCCGGCAGGCCGCGCGGGCGGAGATGCAGGTCGGTCAGCTGGGCGATCAGCATGATGCGCTTCCTTGGCGGGGTGCCTTGAGGCTGTGCCGGGCCGGGCGCCGCGTCCAGGGACCGGGCGATGACAGTTGCGTTGACAGTTGCGTTCGGGGCGCGATCCGGCCTACGCCTTGCCCATGCCGGACCCGGACCCCCGCGCCGCGCTGGAAGCGATCGGCCGCCTGCCCGATGCCGAGATCGATCTGGCCGGCGCCGCGGTGCAACTGGCCCGCATCGATGCCCCGGAGGCCGACTGGCGGGCGGCGGAGGCCGCCTTGTCCGAGCTGGCCCGCGCCGCCGCCGCCGCGCTGCCGGCCCGGGCCGCGCCGGGCGCGCGGGTGCTGGCGCTGGCCAGGCTGCTGGCCGGGGAGTGGGGCTTCGGCGGCGATGTGGCCGATTACGACAACCCCGCCAACGCCAATCTGATCGCGGTCCTGGAGCGGCGGCGCGGGTTGCCCGTCGCGTTGGGCATCCTGTGGCTTCATGCCGCGCGCGCCGCCGGCTGGCGTGGGCACGGGGTGGATTTCCCCTCGCATTTCCTGATCGCGCTGGAGGACCCGGCGGGGCCGCTGGTGCTGGATCCGTTCGATGGCGGGGCGCGGCTGGACGCCGCCATGCTGGGCGAGATGCTGACCCGCGTCGCCGGGCCCGGGGCGGTGCTGCGCGCGCAGCATCTGCGCCCGGCCGGCAACCGCGCGATCCTGTTGCGTCTGACCAATAATCTGCGCACCCGTCGGCTGGCGGCGGGGGACCTCGAGGGGGCGCTGGCGGCGGCGGGGGACATGCTACGCATCGCCCCCGAGGTCGCGCCGCTTTGGGCGGAGACGGGGGCGCTGCACGCGCGCGTCGAACAGGTCGCGGCGGCGCTGCATTGCTACCGCAAGGCGCTCGCGCTGACCCCGGCGGGGCCGGCGGCGGAGGGGCTGCGCGCCGAGATCGCGCGGCTTTCCGGACGCCTGCAGTAGCGCCGGTCAGTACGGATACAGACCGAATATTCGGCCTTGACAGCGCCGCGATTGTGTCCGCCAAATGACGTAATCGAGATGCCGCCGGTCCGCCCGTGGAAGCATGGCGCGGATTCAGAAACGACACCGAACACGGGAGGATCCAGGATGCCCAAAGGGTTATACCATCGTCTGGCCGCCGGCGCGGCCGGGCTGTGCGCCGCGGCGCTAGGTGCGCTGCTGATCGCCGCCCCGGCGCGCGCG
>DAHWNE010000095.1 GCA_027340195.1 Acetobacteraceae bacterium
AAGTGGGCCATAACGCCGGTTGCTATTAGTTCAGCAGGCTATCGGCCAGCATTCTGAAGGCCGCCAGTTTGTCATCGCGGATGTTGTCCTGTTCGCTCCTGGCGAAGCCGTGGACGAAAAAGGCCCGCGTTCCTGACCGGAACAGGATGATCGTCCCGAACCCGCCGGACTTCCCCGCGCCCCTGCGGGCAATGCGTTGCTTGATGACACCGCCGCCGAGATCGGCGTCAACCAATCCTCGCTCCGCCCGCGCGACGGCGGCGCACAGGGCTGTGTCCGTCATCAGGGTGCCGCGCGCGAACCGGGCAAATGCCTTGGTCTTGAAGATCCGCACATGGCCTCGCCGCTTCCTTCACCGCCATCCGCTGGAACAGGCCGAGCCGGCCGCGCGGGTGATGAAGAACAGATCGACGTCCGAATTCGCCCGCGCGTCCCCTCGGGTGGTCGAACCGAACAGGAAAAGATGGTCGATGCCGAGCTGCTTCGGCTTGGCCGCGGGAGTGGCGAGGCGGGCGATGGCCTGATCGCGATCCATGTGTAAATTTATAGCACAGGTTGGTCCGGCCCGCATGGGGCCAGGGCTCATCGGCTCTCGCCGAAGCGGGCGCCGGCGCGGACCGCGTCGCCCTCTCGCACATAGCAGAGGATGCGGCGCGCGATCAGGCCGGCGATCTGCACCACCGCGATTTCCCGCCCGTCGGGCAGGCGGATGGCCAGGGCGTTACGTTCGTTGTCGGCGGAGGCCTTGTCGAGGTTGGCGGAGACGAAGGCGCCGTGGCGATAGGCGATGCGGGTGACGGTGCCGTCGGCGGGGATGCGGTTCACATGGACATCCAGCACCGAGAGGAAGATGCCCACCCGCCAGCGCGGCGCGGGGCCGAGGCCGAGTTCGGGCGGCGGGGCGGCGGGGGCGAGGGAGACCACCTTGCCGTCGGCCGGGGCCAGCAGCAGGCCGGGGCGGGGTGGGGGGACGCGCTCGGGGTCGCGGAAGAAATAGAGGGCGAAGGCGAGGAAGACGAGGGCGAGCCAGGAGAGCCAGTGGGGGAGCAAGACGACCCCCGCGCCGCCACCCTGGCAGAGGCGCGGGCGCTGCTCAAGCCGAAGGGCGAGGACCGGGTGGGGTTGTGAGCGCTCAGCCGGCAACTTGATCGAACAACAACACCAAATAGAAAATCGCCCGCAAGGAACCGCAGGCGACCGCTGTAAGCAGAGACAGAGCCAAGCGGCAACGGGATCGAAACCTGTTGCCGCCTGACCTGATTATGCAGGTGTCAGCCCCGAGCGCGCTTGCGCATGCTGACGAAGCCAAGCGCCGCAAGACCGCTCGCCATGATGAAGATCGATGCTGGCTCGGGCACCTGCGGGGGAGCATAGGTATAGGTGAGGCTGACAACCGCGTTCCCTGTCGTCACCTGGGACGCCGAGGTGTTGCCGCCGGTGTTGGAAAGAAGGGTCCCGGTCAGGGTGGTGATACCGAAGTTGATATTGCCCACCCCCTCGAACGAGGCAAAATCCGCAGGGTTGGTGTCAATCACACTGACCGATTGAGGGCGTGCGGTAACCGACGGGCTGGTGGACCCGCTACCCGACAAAGTATAGTTCGACGCGTTGCTGACCAGCACGATCGCGGCCGGATTTAGCGTCTTTGACGCAATACTCGCGGAAGTCGTGTTGATCAGGTTGTTCAGAATCGCGTTGACCGCGCTGCTGGTGGAGCTGAACTGAGCGGCAGACTCAGTCTGCGCCGAACCCGAGGAGCCGCTACCGGAGTTATTGGTGATCGTGAGCGTGGAGCTAAACCCGTAACTCACGGAGATGGCAACCTGGGTCAACGTACCCAGCGCCGGGTTAAACTCTCCCAGGCTTACCGACTCGGTCGCCGGCGTCACGTCGGTCTGGAACCCGCCAGACCCCCCAAAAGTTCCGGTTTCGGTCGGCAGCACGGTCGCATAGGCGGCGCTGCCGCTCAACGCAAAGCCCATGGCCGCAGCGACTGCCAAAAGACGCTTCATCTGTAGTCTCCTATTGCTAACCAGTCACTGCACCAAACGGCCAACGCACGCCAACCGAGACCGCCATAATCAACCAGCTTATTGCATATCAGAAGCTGCCACATAGGAAATTGATGCGGCTTCCACTGACTGTAACCTAGCTGCACCAGCGAACTTGTGGCTTGCTCCCTCCGGCAGATCAATTCATACCCCGGCGAGGGGGGAAGTGCAAGCAAAAAACGCGCTGTCCAAAATTTTTCACGCCTGCCCGCAGTGCGGCGGTTCCCGGAGCGGTTCGACCGCTCCTCGGCCGGCGGATCGCCAGGCTCCCCGGCGTGCCTCCTTGCGATCATCCCGCCGCTTCGCCGCCCCGAACGCCCGCTCCCACCGCGACTCCCGCCAGAAGGCGCCCCGCCCCCGTCACTCCACCCCAGGCACCAACCCCGCCAGCTCCGCGCGCAACGCCTCCACCCCCACCCCGGTCTCGGCGCTGGTCGCCAGCGGGCGCGGATGCGCCGCCGGGTGTTCGCGCGCCAGCGCCGCCGTCGCCACCTCCCGCGCCAGCAGGGCAGGGGGGGACAGCCCGTCCACCTTCGTCAGCACCAGCTGGAACGTCACCGCCGCCCGGTCCAGCAGCGCCATCACCGCGTGGTCGCTGTCTTTCAGCGGAACCCGCGAATCCAGCAGCAGCAGCACCCGCCGCAGCTCCGGCCGGCCGCGCAGGTAATCGAACATCATCCCCTGCCAGTCGGCCTGGATCTCGCGCCCGGCGCGCGCGTAGCCATAGCCCGGCATATCGACCAGGGTCAGCCGGTCGCCGAGGTTGAAGAAATTGAGCTGCCGCGTCCGCCCCGGCGTGTTCGAAACCCGGGCCAGCGCCCGCCGCCCGGTCAGCGCGTTCAGCAGCGAGGATTTGCCGACATTGGACCGCCCGGCGAAGGCGATCTCGGCCCGCCCGCCCGGCGGCAGCTGGTCCAGACGCTGCGCGCCGTGGAAGAATTCGCACGGCCCGGCGAACAGCCGCCGCCCCGCTTCCAGCCGGGCGGCGGCCTCCGCCTCCGTGCTCACGACCGCGCGAGCCCCGGCTTCGCCAGCCGGGTCGAGCGCATGATGAGCCATTGCTGGCCGATCGACAGCAGATTGTTCCAGGTCCAGTACAGCACCAGCCCGGCCGGGAACCGCCCCATCATGAAGGTGAAGATCACCGGCATGAACAGGAACAGCTTGGCCTGCACCGGATCCGGCGGCGGCGGGTTCAGCTTCTGCTGGCCGAACATGGTCAGCCCCATCAGGATCGGCAGCAGCCCCAGATGCAGGAACGGCGAGATCGCGCCGGGATGCCACGGGATCAGCCCGAACAGGGTGAACACATTGGTCGGATCGACCGCCGAGAGATTGTGGATCCAGCCGTAGAACGGCGCCTGGCGCATCTCGATGGTGATGAAGATCACCTTGTAGAGCGAGAAGAACACCGGCACCTGGATCAGCATCGGCAGGCAGCCGGAGGCCGGGTTGACCTTCTCGGCCTTGTACAGCGCCATCATCTCCTGCTGCTGCTTCTGCGGATCGTCCTTGTAGCGCTCGCGCAGCGCGGTCACCCGCGGCGCCAGCAGCCGCATCTTGCTCATCGAGCGGTAGGAGTAGTTGGCCAGCGGGAAGAACAGCAGCTTCACGCAGACGGTGAAGGCCATGATCGCCAGCCCGAAATTGCCGAGCAGGGAGTTGAAATAGTCGAGCGCGTAGAAGATCGGCTTGGTGATCCAGTAGAACCAGCCGAAATCCACCGCCTTGTCGAATTGCGGAATGTGCAGGCGGGATTCGTAGGCGTCCAGCAGATTGACCACCTTCGCCCCGGCGAACACGTGCGACCCCAGGCTCGCCTGCCCGCCCGGCGCCACCGTCTCCGCCGCGGCCGGGACGTAATCCACCTGGTAATGCCCGTCCCCGCCCGGGATATAGCGGTAGCGCAAGGTCGCGGGGACGGACTGGTCGGGGATCAGCGCGCCCAGCCAGTATTTGTCGGTGAACCCGGCCCATCCGCCCGTGGAGGTGGCCTGATAGGCCACGTTCCCCGGCTTGCCCTTGGCGTCGGACTTGGCCTTCGGGTAGCCCATCTCCTGCAACCGGTCATGGGCGACACCGGTCAGCCCCTCGAACAGGATATAGTACCCGGAGGGCGGGGGGGTGTAGTCGCGCCGGATCCGCTCCCACGGATACAGGCTGACCGGCGTGGTGCCGGCGTTGACGACGTTTTGGCTGACCGCGAACATGTAGTGCCGGTCGATCGTCAGCACGATCCGGAACGTGAGCCCGGCGCCGTTGTTCCACGACAGCGTGACCGGATGGCCGGGCGAAAGCGGGCCGGGACTCGCGGTCCAGACGGTGTCCGGCCCCGGCAGCGCGAGGTGTTCTCCCGCCGCCGCCGACCAGCCGAATTGCGCGTAATAGGGGTGCTTGGTGTCGCGGCGGGCGAACAGGCGCACGTCGGGCGCCCCCGGTGCCTGGCTGGTGTGGTATTGCGTCAGCAGCAGGTCGTCGATCTTGGCCCCGCGCAGGTTGATCGACCCGCGCAGCGCCGGCGTCGCGATCGCCACCCGCGGCGCCGGGATGCGTGGTGGGGCCGGCGTGGCGGCCGCGGCCGGTCCGCCGGACGGCGCCGGGGCCGAGGTGGCGGCGACCGGCGCGGGCGCCGGGTGCGGCAGATAGCGCTCGGCCAGGAACTGGTAGCCGAACAGGATCACGAATGAGATCGCGATCGCGAGCAGCAGGCGCTTCTGGTCCATCTAACTGTCCAGCGAGGGGGTACGGCGCGGCGGGACCGGATCGAACCCGCCGTCGCAGAACGGGTTGCAGCGCAGGACGCGCCAGGCGGCGAGCGCGGTGCCGCGCAGCGGTCCGTGGCAGGCGAGCGCGCCGATCGCGTAGTCCGAGCAGGAGGGGTAGAACCGGCACTGCCCGCCCAGCACCGGGCGCAGGGTCCATTGATAGGCCCGCACCGCGCCGATGCCGAGCGCGGTTCCGGCCTGCGACAGGCGGTTCATCGGGACCGTGCCAGGGAAGCGACGGGCGTTGCGGCGCGGGCCAGGGCCGCGCGGAGGTCGTCCAGCAGGGCGGGGAATTCGCGGCTGCGTGTCGCCTCCCGCCCGATCAGCACCAGGTCGCGGCCGGGGCAGGGGGTCTCGGCCAGGACCAGGCGGGCGCAGGCACGCAGGCGGCGGCGGGTGCGGTTGCGCACCACCGCGTTGCCGACCTTCTTGGTGACCGTGAAGCCGATCCGGGCCGGGGCGTCATCGCCGCGCGCGAGGGCCTGGAGCACCAGCCCGGGGGTGGCGGCCTTGCGCCCGCGCGCGGCCACCAGCAGGAACTCGGCGCGGCGGGTCAGCCGGTTGGGTTTGCGCGCGGCCGGGGCCATGGCACGGGGCACCCTGCGCCCGGGATCAGGCCGACAGGCGCTTGCGACCCTTGGCGCGGCGGCTTGCCAGCACCTTCCGGCCGCCGACGGTGGCCATGCGCGCGCGAAAGCCATGGCGGCGCTTGCGAACCAGCTTGGAGGGTTGATAGGTGCGCTTCACGCCGGCAACTCCGAAACAACAGGGGCGGGACAACAGCTAAGAGGCCGCACCCGCCCGGGGCGCGACCCGATGCGGGGCGGCGGCCCCGAGGCTGGGCGGCTTATAGGGGCGGCCCCAGGGGTGGTCAACCGCCGGCTCAGCCGCCGAACCGCGCCCGGTACTCCCGCGGCCCCACCGCCAGCACGCGCAGAAACGCCCGGCGCATCGTCTCCTCGGCGGCGAAGCCGGAGCGGCGGCAGATCCGCTTCACCGGCTGGCGCGTCTCGGCCAGAAGCCGCGCCGCCGCCTCCACCCGCAGCCGCTCCAGCGCACGCGCCGGGGTGGTTCCGGTCTCGGCGGTATAGTGGCGGCTGAAACTGCGCGGGCTCATCCCCGCCTCGGCCGCCATCGCCTCGAGCCGGATCGGCCGGTCCAGCCGGGCCGCCATCCAGGCGTGCAGCGCCCCCCAGCGGTCCTCGGCGAGCTGGGCCGACAGCGCGGCGCTGAACTGCGCCTGCCCGCCCGGGCGCTTGATGAACATCACCAGCTGGCGCGCCGCCGCCAGCGCCACCGTCCGGCCCAGATCCGCCTCCACCAGCGCCAGCGCGAGATCGATGCCGGCGGTGACCCCGGCCGAGGACCAGACCACCCCGTCGCGCACGAAGATCGGGTCGGGCTCCACCCGGATCGCGGGGTAGCGCCGCGCCAACGCCGCGCAATGCGCCCAATGGGTGGTGGCACGCTGCCCGTCCAGCAGCCCCGCCTCCGCCAGCAGGAACGCGCCGGTGCAGACCGAGGCCACCCGCCGTGCCGCCGCCGCCCGCGCCCGCAGCCAGGCCAGCAGCCCGGCATCCGCCGCCGCCGCGCTCACGCCCGGCCCGCCCGCCACCAGCAACGTGTCCGGCCCCGCGTCCTGTGGCAGCGCGTCCGCCAGCAGGCTCAGCCCGGCCGAGCTCGTCACCGCGCCCCCGCCTTGCGCCACCACCCTTGTCGCGTAGGGGGGCGGCAGGCCGGGGGCGGCCCGCAGCTGGTTCACGGTGGCGAAGACCTGCAGCGGCCCGGTCACGTCCAGCAGCTGCGCCGCCGGATAGGCCAGCACCCCCACCGTCCGCGGCGCGTTTGGCAGGATCCGAGGGGTTTCCGACATTCCGGCCACATCTTGCCGCGCTACACCCCCCGGGTCCAGCAAGGAGGCACGCATGACCCCGCCGCCCATCGCCATCGGTTCGCTGCTCTTCGACGGCGTCGACCAGATCGACCTGACCGGCCCGTTCGAGGTGCTGTCCCGCCTGCCCGGCGCCACCCACCGCCTCTACGCACGCAGCCTCGAGCCGGTGCGCGACGTGAACGGCTTGCGCCTGCTGCCCGACGCGACCCTGGCCGAGGCACCGGCGCTCGATATCCTGCACATTCCGGGCGGCGCGGGGCAGGAGGCGCTGATGGAGGACGCCGCCGTGCTGGACTGGATTCGCGCCCAGGCCGCGGGCGCTCGGCGGGTGTTGTCGGTCTGCACCGGGGCCCTGCTGTGCGGGGCGGCGGGGCTGCTGGCCGGGCGGCGGGCGACCACCCATTGGGCGGCGTTCGATCTGCTGGGCCTGTTCGGCGCGATCCCGGTGAACGAACGGGTGGTGGCGGACGGGCATTTCATCTTCGCCGCCGGCGTCACCGCCGGGATCGACGGTGCCCTGCGCCTCGCCGCCGATCTGCGCGGCGAGGCCGCCGCCCAGGCCATCCAGTTGCACATCGCCTACGCGCCCGAGCCGCCTTTCACCGCCGGCACGCCGGAAACCGCGCCGCCGCAGAT
>DAHWNE010000108.1 GCA_027340195.1 Acetobacteraceae bacterium
CGGCCGAACCGGCGGTCGATGTCACCGCGCCGCCCGCCGCGACACCCCCATCGCCTCCGCCAGATGCGCCCGCGCCGCCTGCCCCGCCGCCAAGGTCCGCGCGTTCACGATCGCCAGCCGGAACCCTCCCGGCGGCATCGCGTGCCGCGCCGGATCGCGGTCGGCGTGGAAGGTGATCTGCACGCTGGACACGCCCGGCATCGCCCGCGCCGCCGCCACCGCCGCCTCCGGGGGATGGCGGTAGCGCGGGCCGTGCGGGGCGAACAGCACGACGCTGAAACCATCCTCCCGCGCGGTGTCGGAGAACGCCCATGCGCCCTCGGCGTAGAGCCGCACCAGGGCTTCCACCCAGCCGGAGCCGTAGAGGTCCGGCCATTGGTCGGCGAAGCGCAGATGCGCCTCGATGATCCGCCCGCCGATGGTTTCGAAATTTGCCATCCCGGTATAGCCGCGCAGGTGGCGCGCGGCCCAGGCGCCGCACCAGGTCTCCACCTCCGGCATCGGTTCGGCGTGGATGTGCCAATGGTCGAAGACCCCGCCCGGTCCCGCCGCCCCGGTCGCGTGGCGCCACCAGCGCGGCACGCCCTCCACCAGCGCGACATCGGAACTCACATGCCGCCCGGTCAGCAGCCGGCACCAGAAATGCCCGGGGGTCAGCGCCGCCGCATAGTCCTCGGCCGAGGCGATCACCCGGCTGCCGGTGCCCATGCCGCGCAGGTTGATGATCGGCTTGGAGAACACCGGGAAGGACGGCGGCATCACCCCGTGCGGCGCCGCCTCCAGCCCCTGCGACAGCGCCACCGCCAACTTGTCGTAGATCCATCGATGCGCCGGATACCATTCCCAGGAATCCGCGTCCTCGGTGGAGATCCGAACGTGCTCCGGGCACGGTACGTCGGCGAAATACTGCAACCGCCAGGGATCGGCCTCGCAGACCGGCACGCTCAGCCCGCCGGACGCAGCCGCGGCGGCAGGGTGGCGAGCGATTCTGCGGTGTCGAAATCGCGCAGCACCGCGTCATCGGACATTTCCACCTCCGCCACGTTCTCGAGGTGCTGGCCGAGCAGGAAGCGGGCGCCGGAATCGCCGGTGATGCGCAGGATCTCGGGGAAGAACCTTCGGTCCCACAGCATCGGGTTGCCTTGCTTGCCGCGGAAGGTGGGCAGCACGATCAGCCGGCCCTCGTCGGGGTCGTAGGCGTCCAGCAGCTGGTCGATCATGCGCCCGGTCACCAGCGGCATGTCGCCCAGGCAGACGATGGCCGCCGCCGCTTCCGGCGGCACCGCGGCGATGCCGGCGCGGAGCGAGGCGGACAGCCCATCGGCATAATCCGGCGC
The DNA here is from genome assembly GCA_027340195.1 of Acetobacteraceae bacterium. GTDB lineage: Bacteria > Pseudomonadota > Alphaproteobacteria > Acetobacterales > Acetobacteraceae > JAJZVS01. The sequence goes on from DAHWNE010000108.1 coordinate 1,338, forward strand.
ATGGACCCCCCGCACCGGCCGACCGCCCAGCGCGTGCATCACCTGTTCGGCCTGGTGGCCGGTCACCACCACCACCGGACGGGCCTTGGAGGACAGCACGTTGTCCACCACCCGCGCGATCATCGGCTTGCCGGACCGGTCCACCACCAGCAGCTTGTTGAGCGGCGCCATGCGCCGGGATCGTCCCGCGCCCAGCACCACGCCGGCGATCAGCGGCGCACTGCGCGGCGCCGGGCCCACCCGCGCCTCGGCGGTGGCCTTCTCTCGCGGCAACGGGCGGGCATCGGTCTCCTTCAGCAGCCCGCCGACACCGAAGCGCTCCACCGCCACCGGCAGGCCGGCGAACAGGCGCGGCAATACCATGTCGATTCCGTTCTGTTTCGGACTGCGCGCGCAGCCGGGCAGCACCAGTGCCGGCCGCGCGCCGATCCGGCCGAGGCAGATCAGGTTGCCGGGATCGACCGGCATACCGAAATGAACAATCTCCCCACCCGCGCGCACGATCCCCTCCGGACCGACATCGCGCCGGTCCACCACCGCCGAGGCGCCGGCCACCAGCAGCAGCTCGGCCCCCTGCGCCAGCAACCCCTCCAGCGCGGCGGCGATGGACTGGGTGTCGTGGCGCACCCGCCTTGCCGGCAGCATCCGCCCGCCCAGCGCCACCACCCTTGCCTCGGTGACGGCGATGGTCTTGTCGGTGGCGTTCTCCTTGATGCCGGGCAGTTCGGTGACCACCAGCCCGACCGTCAGCGGCCGGAACGGAAACAGCCGCAGCGCCGGGGCGCCATGCGCGGCGACCGTCTCGGCCACCTGGACCAGGGTGCCGGGAACCGCGAAGGGGATCACCTTCACGGTCGCCACCAGATCGCGCTTCGCCACCACCGCGCCGTCGGGCAGGGTGCCGATCGTCAGCGCCTCGTCCACCCCGTTCAGCCGGTCGATCTTGGCGGCCTCCACCAGGAGCACGCCGGCGGTCTCGGCGGCGAGGTTGACCCGTCCGGTGGCGGCGCGGGTGCGGGTGATCCCGGGGGAGAGCAGCTTGGCGGCGAGCCGGTCGGCGGCGATGTCCTCCGGCACGTCGCCGGGCTCCAGCCGGGCCGCGATCACTTCGGTGAGGCCGGCGGCGCGCAGCGCCTCCAGCGCCGCCTCGTCCAGCACCGCGCCTTTGCGCAGCATCCGCCCGTCCAGCCGGTGCGAATGGGCCAGGATGGCGCCGCGCGCCTCGGAGAGCGTGACCGGGCCGAACTTCATGCCGCCTGTGCGACCGGTCGCGCCGGGGCGAGCGGGGAGCCGCGCCGGGCGGCCACCAGCTCGGCGGCGATGGAGAGTCCGATCTCGGGCGCGGTGACGGCTTCCAGGTTCAGGCCGACCGGCCCCTTGATGCGCGCCAGCGCGGCTTCGGAATGGCCGAGTGCGGCGAGCCGGCCGAGGCGCGCGGCATGGGTGCGGCGCGAGCCGAGCGCGCCGATGTAGAACGCATCGGATCGCAGCGCCTGGTCCAGCGCCGGATCGTCCAGCTTCGGATCATGGGTGAGGGTGACGACGGCGGTGCGATGATCGGGAGCGAGGGCCGCCATCGCCTCGTCCGGCCAGTCGGTGCGGATGGTGACGTTGGGGAAACGCTCGTCGGAGGCGAAGCCGCGGCGGGGATCGACCACGGTGACGGCGAAGCCCACTTCGCTGGCGAACGGGACCAGCGCCTGGGCGATGTGCACCGCGCCGACCACGATCAGCCGCAGCGGCGGGTTGTAGGCGTGCAGGAACCAATCGGCCCCGTCGATCCGCTGCGTGCCCGAGCGGTCCTCGGCCAGGGCGGCGGCGGCGGCCTGGTTGAGCGCGGCGCCGGCGGCGGGATCGGGAAGCAGGTATTGCACGCCGTCCGGCAGGCGGGTGGCCAGCACCACCGGGCGCTTGGCGGCGCGGGCCTCGGCGAGAGCGGCCAGCAGGGCGGGAGTCATGCCAGCGGCTCCACGAAGACTTTGACCTTACCGCCGCAGGCGAGGCCGACTTCCCAGGCGCGTTCGTTGCTGACCCCGAAATCCAACAGCTGCGGGGCGCCGGTCTGCATGGTCTGGCGGGCGGCGTCGGCCACCGCGCCCTCGATACAGCCGCCGGAGACCGAGCCCGCCATGCGGCCGGACGCGGTCACGGCCATCTGGCTGCCGGCGGGGCGGGGCGAGCTGCCCCAGGTTTCGGTGACGGTGGCGATGGCGACCTGCTCGCCGGCGGCGCGCCATTGCGCGGCCAGGGTGAGGACGTCTTCGAAGTCTTGGGACATGGGAGCGTCTCCCGTTGGGGTCGGGCGGGAATATGGGCTGGAATCGGGGCGGGCGCCACCCGAGGGAGGGGCTTTCGGCGGGCGCCTAATGCACCGGCGGGTGCGCCACGCCGTTGCTGTGCCCCGGCTTCGGCGCCGAGCTGTAGCGATCGACGAAGGCGATGCCGATCGCCGAGAGAATGAAGATCGAGTGGATGATGGTCTGCCACATCACCCCGCTCGGGGTGATGGTGATGCCCGGCATCCCCATCGAGCGCACCTCGACGAACGTGCGCAGCAGCGAGATCGAGGAGATGCCGATGATCGCCATCGCCAGCTTCACCTTGAGCAGCCCGGAATCGACATGCGACAGCCATTCCGGCTTGTCCGGGTGACGCTCGAGGCGCATCCGCGAGACGAAGGTCTCGTAGCCGCCCACGATCACCATCACCAGCAGGTTGGAGATCATCACCACGTCGATCAGCCCCAGCACGATCAGCATGATCTGCTGTTCGTTGAAATCCAGCGCGTGGCGGATCAGCTCGACCAGTTCCTTGATGAACAGGAAGACATAGACCACTTGCGCGACGATCAGCCCGAGATAGAGCGGCACCTGCAACCAGCGCGAGGCGAACATCAGTTTCGGCACCGGCGGCAGGCCGGTGGACACGGAAGCGCCCGGCGGGGGCGGCGGGGCGGCGGCGACCGCGCTGGGATGCGGGATGTCCATAAGGTGAACTATACGAAATCCGCGCCCCTTGGGAAGCCGCCGAATACCTCCGGCCAAGCGGCGGCCAGGGCGGCATCGGCCTCGGCGAGGGAGGCGGGCAGGCCCAGCGCGGCCAGGCTGGTGACGCCGTGGCCGCTGATGCCGCAGGGCACGATGGCGGCGAAATGCGACAGGTCGGGGGCCACGTTCAGCGCCACCCCGTGCCAGCTGACCCAGCGGGTGATGCGCACGCCGATGGCGCCGATCTTGGCCTCCGCGCCGGTGGCGGGATCGGCGATCCAGATGCCGGTCCGGCCCTCCCGCCGCTCGCCCGTGGCGCCGAGGCGGGCAATCGCGCGGATCAGCCACTCTTCAAGGGCGCGCACATAGGCGCGCACGTCGCGCGCCGGCACCGCCCCGTGGGGTTGGGCCAGATCCAGCATCACATAGGCGACGCGCTGCCCGGGGCCGTGATAGGTCCATTGCCCGCCGCGCCCGGCCTGGAAGCTGGGGAAGCGCGTCGGGTCCAGCAGGTCCTCGGCGCGGGCGGAGGCGCCGGCGGTCACGAGCGGCGGGTGTTCGACCAGCCAGACCTGCTCGGCCATGCTGCCGGCGCGGATCGCATCGGCTCGCGCGCGCATCGCCGCCAGCGCCTCCGGATAGGGGGTGAGGCCGGGCGAAATCCGCCACTCCGGCCCGATTGCCCGGCCCTGGTCCATCGGCTATACGGCCCCGCCCACGATGCGGTCGTGGCGGAATGGTAGACGCGCAAGCTTGAGGGGCTTGTGGGGGAAACCCCGTGGAAGTTCGAGTCTTCTCGACCGCATGATCCTCGCCCGCCGGTTGCGGCGCCAGCATAGCCCGTGCGAAAGGCCCCGGCGATGCCGGCATTGCGCCCCGCCCGCCCTGAGGATGCGCCTTCAGTCACCGCGCTGGTGCGCGCGGCCTATGCGCGCTGGGTGCCGCGGCTGGGCCGCGAACCCGCGCCGATGACCGCGGATGACCCCGGTCTGATCGCCGCCGGCGCGGTCAGCCTGCTGGAGGAGGCAGGCCGGCTTCTGGGGGTGCTGGTGCTGATCCCGGAAGCGGACGCGCTGCTGATCGAGAACGTCGCCATCGCGCCGGACGCGCAGGGCCGTGGCCTGGGCGGGCTGCTGCTGGCCGAGGCCGAGCGGGTCGCGCGCGAGATCGGTCGGCGCCGGGTGCGGCTCTATACCAATGCGGCAATGACCGAGAACATCGGCTTCTATGCAAGGCGCGGCTTCGTCGAGACGCGGCGGGCGACCGAGCATGGGCTGCACCGGGTCTATATGGAAAAGCCGCTGGACTGATCGGCGGCCCGCGGCGTGCCGCGCGCGGCTTGCAATCGGTCGGGCCCGGGCCAAGTATCGGCGAAATCCCTCGGAGGACGCCCGGCATGGAACCCGCCGCTCCATGGAGCCCTGAGCGCGCTGCATCGATCATTTCCGCGCATGTTGGGGAGGAAGGGGCGTTGTTGCCGATTCTGCACGCGCTGCAGGAGGCGTTCGGTCACATCCCGCGGGCTGCGGTTCCGCTGGTGGCGGAGGCGCTGAATCTGACGCGCGCGGAAGTGCACGGCGTGGTTTCGTTCTACCATGAGTTTCGTGCCACCCCGCCGGGGCGGCATGTGCTGCGCCTGTGCCGGGCCGAGGCGTGTCAGGCGATGGGGGCGGAGGCGGTGCACGACGCGGTGCATCGCCGGCTGGGGGTGGGCTGGCACGAGACCACCGCCGACGGGGCGGTGACGGTGGAGCCGGTGTTCTGCCTCGGCCTCTGTGCGGTCGCGCCGTCGGGGATGCTGGACGGGGCGCCACTCGGGCGGCTTGACGCGGCGGGGCTGGCCGCGACGCTGGACCTGGCCCGATGAGCCGGGTGTTCGTTCCGCGCGATGCGTTCGCCCTGGCGCTGGGGGCGGATGCGGTGGCGGCGGCGCTCGCGCGGGCGGGGTTCGCGGTGGTGCGCACCGGCTCGCGCGGCATGGCGTGGCTGGAGCCGATGATCGAGGCGGAGACGCCGTCCGGGCGGATCGCCTATGGCCCGGTGCGGGCGGGCGATGTCGCCGGGCTGATCGCCGCCGGGCTGGCAACGGGCGGGACGCATCCGCTGCGGCTCGGACGGGCGGAGGAGATCCCGTTCCTTGCCGCGCAGACGCGCTTCACCTTCGCCCGCTGCGGGGTGGTCGATCCGGCCTCGCTCGACGATTACCGCGCCCATGGCGGGCTGCGCGGCCTGGCGCGGGCGCTGGAGATCGGGCCGGTAGCAACCATCGCCGAGGTGACCACCTCCGGCCTGCGCGGGCGCGGGGGCGCGGGGTTCCCCACCGGGATCAAGTGGAAGACGGTGGCGGATGCGGCGGGGGACCGCAAATACATCGTCGCCAATGCCGACGAGGGGGATTCCGGTACCTTCGCCGACCGGATGCTGATGGAAGGCGATCCCTTCGCGCTGATCGAGGGGATGGCGATCGCCGCCGTCGCGGTGGGCGCGTCGAAGGGGTATGTCTATACGCGCTCGGAATATCCGCACGCGATCGCCGCGTTCGCGCGGGCGCTGGCGGCGGCGCGCGCGGGGGGGCTGCTGGGAGCCGATATGCTGGGGTCCGGCATCGGGTTCGACATCGAACAACGGGTGGGCGCGGGGGCGTATATCTGCGGCGAGGAGACCTCCCTGCTCGACAGCCTGGAAGGCAAGCGCGGACAGGTGCGGGCCAAGCCGCCGCTGCCGGCGATCAAGGGGTTGTTCGGGCGGCCGACGGTGGTGAACAACGTGATCTCGCTGGCCTCGGTGCCGTTCATCCTGGCCGAGGGCGCGCGCGCCTATCACGACGTCGGGTTTGGCCGCTCGCGCGGGACGATGCCAATCCAGCTGGCCGGCAACATCCGCCATGGCGGGCTGTTCGAGGCCGGGTTCGGGCTGACCCTGGGCGAGATCGTGCACGATATCGGCGGCGGTACCGCCTCCGGCCGGAAGGTGCGGGCGGTGCAGGTGGGCGGGCCGCTCGGGGCGTATTTCCCGGAGGCGCTGTTCGACACGCCGTTCGACTACGAGGCGTTCGCCGCCAAGGACGGGCTGATCGGCCATGGCGGGGTGGTGGTGTTCGACGACACGGTGGACATGGCGCGCCAGGCGCGCTTCGCGATGGAGTTCTGCGCCGCGGAATCCTGCGGCAAATGCACCCCCTGCCGGATCGGCTCGGTGCGCGGGATGGAGGTGATGGAGCAGATCCTGGCCGGGCGCGATGTCGATGCCAATCTGCAATTGATCCGCGACCTGTGCGAGACCATGAAATTCGGGTCGCTCTGCGCGCTGGGCGGGTTCATCCCCTATCCGGTGCTGAGCGCGCTCACGCATTTCCCTGAGGATTTCCGCCGCCCCGCGCTGGCGGCGGAGTAAGGAGCGTCCGATGCTGCACGTGGAACCCGATTTCGGCACGCCGGCGAGCGCGGCCACCGCGAGCGTCACGCTGACCATCGACGGGACGCGCGTCACGGTGCCGGAAGGCACCTCGGTGATGCGCGCCGCCGCCGAGGCGGGCATCACCATCCCCAAGCTCTGCGCCACCGACAGCCTCGCCGCCTTCGGCTCCTGCCGGCTCTGCCTGGTGGAGATCGAGGGGCGAGGCGGCACGCCGGCCTCCTGCACCACCCCGGTCGGTGCCGGAATGGTGGTGCATACCGGCACCGACCGGCTGCGCAAACTGCGCCGCGGGGTGATGGAACTCTATCTCTCCGACCATCCGGCCGATGGGATGACCTCGCCGATCGCCGGGGTGGGCGAGATGCAGGTGATGGCCGGGATCGTCGGGCTGCGGGAGGTGCGCTACGGCGCCGGCGCCAACCATCTGGCGGCGGCGATCGACGGCTCCAACCCGTATTTCCAGTTCGATCCGGCGCGCTGCATCGTCTGCTCGCGCTGCGTACGCGCCTGCGAGGAGACCCAGGGCACCTTCGCGCTCACCGTGCAGGGGCGCGGGTTCGCCTCGAAGATCGTCGCCGGGATGGACGAGCCGTTCCTGCATTCGGAATGCGTCTCCTGCGGCGCCTGCGTGCAGGCCTGCCCGACCGGGGCGCTGATCGAAAAATCCGTCGTTTCCCTCGGCCAGCCGGAGCGGGCGGTGGAGACCACCTGCGCCTATTGCGGCGTCGGATGCAGCTTCCGCGCGGAGATGCAGGGCGAGACGGTGGTACGCATGGTGCCAACCAAGTCGGGCAAGGCCAATCACGGCCATTCCTGCGTCAAGGGCCGCTTCGCCTGGGGGTACGCCCAGCACCGGGACCGTATCCTCAAGCCCATGCTGCGCGCGAAGATCACCGATCCCTGGCGCGAAGTGTCCTGGGACGAAGCCATCGCCCATGTCGCCGCCGAGTTCCGCCGCCTGCAAGCGCGCCTGGGCAAGGACAGCATCGGCGTCATCACCTCCTCGCGCTGCACCAACGAGGAGACCTATCTGGTGCAGAAGCTGGCCCGCGCCGGCTTCGGCAACAACAACACCGATACCTGCGCCCGGGTCTGCCATTCGCCCACCGGCTACGGGCTGGCGACCACCTTCGGCACCTCGGCCGGGACCAATGATTTCGATTCGGTCGATCACGCCGACGTGGTGCTGGTGATGGGCGCCAACCCGACCGACGGACACCCGGTGTTCGCCTCCCACCTCAAGCGCCGGCTGCGGGAGGGAGCCAAGCTGATCGTGATCGATCCGCGCCGGATCGATCTGGTGCGCACGCCGCATATCGCCGCCACGCACCACCTGCCGCTGCGCCCCGGCACCAACGTGGCGATGCTGGACGCGCTGGCGCATGTGATCGTGACCGAGGGGCTGGTCGATCAGGACTATGTGCGCGCGCGCTGCGATGCCGAGGCCTTCGCCGAATGGGCCGCCTTCGTGGCCGAGCCGCGCAACAGCCCGGAGACGGTGGCGGCGCTGACCGGCGTGCCGGCGGAGACGATCCGCGGCGCCGCGCGTCTCTATGCCACCGGCGGGCGGGCGGCGATCTATTACGGTCTCGGCGTCACCGAGCACAGCCAGGGCAGCACCGCGGTGATGGGGCTGGCGAATCTGGCGATGGCCACCGGCAACGTGGGCAAGCCCGGCACCGGGGTCAATCCGCTGCGCGGGCAGAACAATGTCCAGGGGTCCTGCGACATGGGCAGCTTCCCGCACGAACTGCCCGGCTATCGCCACATCTCGCGCCCCGAGGTGCGGGCGATCTACGAGCGGGAATGGGGTGTCGCGCTGAACCCGGAGCCGGGCCTGCGGATTCCCAACATGTTCGACGCCGCCTTGGACGGCAGCTTCAAGGGCCTCTACGTCCAGGGCGAGGACATCGTGCAGTCCGACCCCAACACCCAGCACGTCGCCGCGGCGATGGCGGCGATGGAGTGCGTCGTCGTGCAGGACCTGTTCCTCAACGAGACCGCGACCTTCGCGCATGTCTTCCTGCCCGGCTCGACCTTCCTGGAGAAGGACGGCACCTTCGTCAACGCCGAACGGCGGATCGGGCGGGTGCGCCGGGCGATGGCGCCGCGCAACGGCTACGCCGACTGGGAGATCACCCAGATGATCGCCAACGCCATGGGGTGCGGCTGGACCTACACCCATCCCAGCCAGATCATGGACGAGATCGCCCGCACCACGCCGACCTTCGCGGGCGTGAGCTACGCCAAGCTCGATCGGCTGGGCTCGGTGCAATGGCCGTGCAACGAGGCCGCGCCCGAAGGTACCCCCACCATGCACGAGACCGGCTTCGTGCGCGGCAAGGGGCTGTTCGTGGTGACCGAATACATCCCCACCGACGAGCGCACCGGCCCGCGCTTCCCGCTGCTGCTGACCACCGGGCGCATCCTGAGCCAGTACAATGTCGGCGCGCAGACGCGCCGGACCGACAATACGCTGTGGCACGCCGAGGACGTGCTGGAGATCCACCCGCACGACGCCGAGGAGCGCGGCATCCGCGACGGCGATCTGGTGCGCCTCGCCTCCCGCGCCGGGGCCACCGCCCTGCGCGCGAAGGTGACCGACCGGGTGGCGCCGGGGGTGGTCTACACCACCTTCCACCATCCCGAGACCCAGGCCAACGTGGTCACCACCGAATATTCCGATTGGGCGACGAACTGCCCGGAATACAAGGTGACCGCGGTGCAGGTCTCGCCGGCCAATGGCCCGACCGACTGGCAGGAGAGCTACCGCGTCATGGCCGAACGCAGCCGGCGGATCGAGGCGGTGCCGGCCAAGTGACCGACCCGCGCATCCCCGATCCGGCCCGCTCCCTGCCGCGCACGCTCTGGCGCGACGGCGCGCTGGCGTCGGGGCGGCGCGCGGTCGCCGAGGAAACCCCGATCGCCTTCACCTACAACCGCGCCACCCTGGCGGTGATGATGGCGAGCCCCGCCGATCTGGAGGATTTCGCGGTGGGGTTCAGCCTCACCGAGGGGATTGTCACGGCGCCGGATCAGATCGGCGAATGCGCCATCGTCGCCGCCGAGGGCGGGATCGAACTGCGGATGTGGCTCCCGCCCGAGCGCGCCGCCGCCGCCGAGACCCGCCGGCGCCACCTCGCCGGACCGGGCGGCTGCGGGCTGTGCGGCATCGAGAGTCTCGCCGCCGCCGCGCGCCCGCCGCCGCGGGTGGCCGCCGAACCGCGCTTCGCGGCCGGCGAGATCGCCGCCGCCGCCGCCAGCCTCGGGCCGGCCCAGCGTCTGAACGCGGCGACGCGCGCCACCCATGCCGCCGGGTTCTGGACCCAAGCCGAGGGGCTGGTGGCGCTGCGGGAAGATGTCGGGCGGCACAACGCGCTCGACAAGCTCGCCGGCCATCTCGCCCGCGCCGGGCGGGCGGCGGGGGACGGCATCGTGCTGCTGTCCTCCCGGCTTTCGGTCGAGCTGGTGCAGAAGGCGGCGATGATCGGCGCGCCGGTGCTGGTCGCCGTCTCCGCCCCCACCGCACTGGCCATCCGCGTCGCCGAGGCCGCCGGCATCACCCTGATCGGCATCGCGCGCACCGACGGGTTCGAAATCTTCACCCATCCGCATCGCATCACCGCGCCGGAGAGTGCCCGCCATGTCGCCTGACCGCCTGGCCTATATGGCCAACCAGATCGGCAAGTTCTTCGCCCACCGCCCGCACGAGGCAGCAGTGGCCGGGGTGGAGGAGCATCTGCGCAAGTTCTGGGACCCCAGAATGCGCAACCAGATCGTGGCCGATCTGAAAAGCGGCGCCGCCGCGCTGGACCCCACCGTCCGCGAGGCAGTCGAGCGGCTGGGGGCGACATCGGGATAGGACCCGGCGGGGGCTGGCAACCGCGGAGGGCCGCGGTATCCTGCCACGCGCGGCACAAGGGGGCGAACGCCATGGATTTCGATCTTTCCGACGATCAGCGCCTGTTGCGCGACAGCGTCAGCCGGCTGATCGCCGACCGTTACGGGTTCGAGGCACGCCGCAAGCACCTGGCCGAACCGGACGGCTGGAGCCGGGCGGTATGGGCGCAATATGCCGAACTCGGCCTGCTGGGGGTGGCGTTCCCCGAGGCGCTGGGCGGCTATGGCGGCGGGGCGGTCGAGACGATGATCGTGATGGAGGCGTTCGGCCGCGGGCTGATCCTGGAACCCTATCTGGCGACGGTGGTGCTGGGCGGGGGCTTGCTGCGCCGTCTGGGCAGCGCGGACCAGCAGGCCGCGTTGCTGCCGCGGATCGCCGATGGCTCGCTGCTGCTGGCGTTCGCGCATCTGGAACGCCAGTCGCGCTGGAACCTGGCGGATGTGGCGGCGACAGCCCGGGCCGTAGGGGGCGGGTGGGTGATCTCCGGGACGAAAAGCGTGGTGCTGCATGGCGATGTCGCGCAGCACCTGCTGGTGAGCGCGCGGGTTTCCGGCGGGCGGACCGACCGTGACGGGGTGGGGCTGTTCCTGGTCGATGCCGCCGGGTCAGGGGTGAGCCGGCGCGGCTACCCGACGCAGGATGGGCTGCGGGCGGCTGAGATCCTGCTGGACGGCGCGGCGGGGGAGCCGGTGGGAACGCCGGGCGCGGCATTGGCGGGGATGGAGGCGGCGGTGGATGCGGCCATCGCGGCGCTCTGCGCCGAGGCGGTGGGGGCGATGTCGGCCTTGCAGGAGCTGACGCTGGAGTATCTGAAGACCCGCAAGCAGTTCGGCCGCCCGATCGGCAGCTTCCAGGCGTTGCAGCACCGGGCGGTGGATATGCTGACCGCGGTGGAGCAGGCGCGGGGAATGGCGCTCTATGCGACGATGATGGCCGAGGAGGCGGACCCGCTGGAGCGGCGGCGGGCGATCACCGCGGCGAAGGCGCAGATCGGGCGGGCGGCGCGCGCGGTGGGGCAGGAGGCGATCCAGCTGCATGGCGGGATCGGGATGACGATGGAATATGCCGGGGGGCATTATTTCAAGCGGCTGACCATGATCGACCAGATGTTCGGGGATGCGGACCGGCATCTGAGCGAACTGGCGGCGCTGGGAGGGGTGTTCGGGGCGGCGGCGTGAGCGGACGCCTGCCCGATCCCGCATTCTGGGCTGGCCGGCGGGTGTTTCTGACCGGCCAGAGATGTGCCGCGTACGTCCGTTGGGGAGGCGCCTTCGGCTGAACAGATATTTATTGCAATATCTGTCAGTTACGGATTGCGATCAAACGGTTATCATGGAGATGGACGCCTCGCCGTCGCAAGCTCACGAACTCGACATTGCGCCGCGCGGTTGCGAAATAGGACCGGAAACGGACCATCGCGCTTGGATCAACGTCCTCGATCACATAGGGAAGGTCTGAATAAGTGCTGATCGGTCGAAAATCCGTGAGCCAGAACAAGGTGGTAGTTCTTCTAGGGCGGACTTAATCAGGCTTTCCCCAGATATGCTTATGGACTCTCCCGTATCATAGGTGAGCGTATTGTCATGACAGATGATCGCGACGACCCGGCCAGAGCTGGTTGTCTTTCCTCCCGGAATACACGGTTGACCGTGGTAAAATGCCCGCATCCGCAACGCAGAATACCCGACTGGGCACCAAAAATTTGACAGAAAAGTGATATGAGTCGGCTGGCTTCTTGCGCCCCCCTGCCGGCACGCGGCCCTCGATGACAACGTCATGGCTCGCATCGCCGGCCGTGACACCTCCACGCCTTGTCCGGAATCAGATTGACCGCCGCGAAGGGCTACCAGGATGTTCCTCGCGAAGCAGAACCCACGTCGTTTCCATGCGTCACGCCATTTCGCGCTTGATCGTAGCCAGCCGATGCGCCGCCCCGGCAGCCTGCTGCGCTATGTCGGCTTCGTCGAGATCATGTGCCCGCTGTTCTCGGCCCGCGCCCTGCGGCTGTGCCTGCCCAGCTTCCGCGATGCCTGGTCGGGCTACGGCCTGGATTTCCTCTGGCCGGCGCTGCTCGGCGGGCCGCAGGCGCGGATCGGCATCATCGACGCGGTCACCATGATCCATACCCGCCCGATCGGCGGCGGCTACGACGTCTCCCGCGCCGACGCCGAATGGCGGGCGACCCTGGCGGCCTATCATTTTCGTCAGGCGCAGGTCCCGGAGCTCACGGTGCCGTTGCCCGCCCCTCCCGCCGCGCCCACCACGCCCACACCACCGCCACCAGCCCCAGACCTGCCCATCCGGTGACCTGCAACGCCACCGCGTCCCCCAGCGCCCGCCCCAACGCGCCCAGCAGCAGGTACCCAACCGGCCCCGCGCCGATGCACACGGTCAGCAGGCCCAGCACGCGGGACCGCACCGGGGGCGGGGTATGCGCCGTGATCAGCGCCGTCTGCATCGCACTGAATCCGGCCGAGCCGAGGCCGCCCGGCACCATCACCAGGCAGGCCAGCCAGAACGAAGGCATCAGCGGCATCACCGCCACCGCAACCAGGAACAGCGCCGCGCCGCCGGCCATTACGGTGCGCCCGCGCAGGGGCGGGCCGAAGCGGGCTAGGTAGCTGCCGGCCAGCAGCGCGCCCACCGGCTCGCCGGCCGCCAGCAGCCCCACCAGGGCCGGGGCGACGCCGAAGCCGCGCTCGGCCACTG
>DAHWNE010000111.1 GCA_027340195.1 Acetobacteraceae bacterium
GACCCCCTGCCAAGGGCTGGCCCTTGGAACCCACAGTTTGGTTTCGGAGCGGGTGGGGGTAGGGCGCGGCCGGAGCGGGGTAAGGCGGGCGACGACGTCCGCCTTACCCCGCTCCCGCCGCGCCCTACCCCCACCCGCTCCGAAACCAAACTGTGGGTTCCAAGGGCCAGCCCTTGGCAGGGGGTCCAGGGGGACAGCGTCCCCCTGGCCTTCCTTCACTCCATCGCCGTCGCCCCAGAAGGCGCCGATGCCGCGCCGCGCGGGCGGCGCATGAGGAGCAGGAGGAGGAGGCTTGGCATGGTGGTGAAGATCAGCAGCTTGTAGTCGTCCATGTAGGCGATGATCTGCGACTGGCGGGTGATTTCGTGGGCCAGCAGGGCGGCGCCGTGGCGGGTGGCCGGGTTCCATAACGGTGCGGATGCGAGCGCCCGGTTGAACGGGGTGACGCTGGCCCCGATCATCGCGTGCAGGCCCTGTGCGTTGCGGGCCAGCAACGAGGCGGTCACCGAAACTCCGATCGCGGCGCCGATATTGCGGAACAGCGCGAACATCGCCGATCCCTCGGTGCGCAGCGCCACCGGCAGGGTGGCGAACGCGAGCACCTGCAGCGGGGTGAAGAACAGCCCCAACCCGGCGCCTTGGACGACGATGGCGGCGATCAGCACGGTGGGGGAGATGTCCGGGGTCCAGCCGGTCATGATCCAGAACGACCAGATCATCAGGCCGAGTCCGACGCCGACCAGCAGCCGCGCATCGATTCGCTGCGCCAGCTTGCCGCTGAGGATAATGGTGGCCAAGTTGCCGATGCCGCGCGGTGCCATCAGCAGCCCGGCGGTGGCGACCGGGTAGCCGCCCAGCTCCTGCAGCCAGGGCGCCATCAGCGACATGGTGGAGACCAGGATCGTGCCGACCGCGAACATCATCGCCGCCCCGGCGGCGAAGTTGATGTCGCGGAACAGGCTGGGGCGGATCAGCGGGTGCCGCGCCGACAGCACATGGACCACGAACAGGTAGAGGCCGAGCCCGGCCAGCACCGCCTCCACGATGATCTCGCGGGAGCCGAACCAGTCCAGCTCCTGGCCGCGATCCAGCATCATCTGCAGCGCGCCGATGCCGATGCCGAGGGCGGCGAAGCCGATCCAGTCGAATCGCAGCGCCGATTGCCCGCGTCCGCCCGGCATGAAGAAGATCAACCCCAGCGTGGCGAACAGGCCGAACGGCAGGTTGACGTAGAAGACGTACCGCCAGTCGTAGAAATCGGTCAGATAGCCGCCCAGGGTGGGGCCCAGGATCGGGCCGATCATCACCCCCATGCCCCAGATCGCCATGGCGAAGGCGCGTCGATTCGGGGGATAGATGTCCAGCATGGTGGCCTGTGACAGCGGCACCAGCGCCGCCCCGCACATGCCCTGCATCAGCCGGAACGCGACGATCTGCGTCAGGCTCTGCGCAGCCCCGCACATCATGGAGGTGATGGTGAACCCGGCCAGGGCGGAGACGAACAGCCGCTTGCGCCCGAAGCGGGCGGCGAACCAGCCCACCGGCGCGGTCATGATGGCGGCGGCGATGATGTAGGAGGTGAGGACCCAGGTGATCTCGTCGAAGGACGCCGAGAAGCTGCCCTGCATATAGGGCAGCGCCACGTTGGCGATGGTCTGGTCCAGCGCCTGCACCAGGGTGGCGCCGATCACGCAGGCAGTGATGATGCCGCGGTGGCGGACCGGCTCAAAGGGAAGCGTGTCGGACACGGGATGCGAGATTGCCCCAACCGTGGCGTCTCCGCCAGCCCGCGCGCTGCGCGGTACCTCCGTTCATGCTACATGGCGGGCATGACGTCGCCTGACACATGGCTGATGCTGGCCGACGACGCGCTGGTGCTGGGGCATCGGTTGTCGGAATGGTGCGGCTTCGCGCCGTCGCCGGAGGAGGATCTGGCGCTGGCCAATCTGGCGCTGGATCAGCTGGGTCTGGCGCGCGCGCTGTTCGCCGCGGCGGGTCTGGACGAGGACCGATACGCCTATTTCCGCGACGCCAGGGAGTTTCGCAACTGCCTGCTGGTGGAACAGCCGAACGGTGATTTCGCGCACAGCATCGTCCGCCAGTTGCTGTATTCGGCCTGGGCACTGCCGTTCTGGACGGCGGCGGCCGGCGCGGCGGACCCGGCGCTGACCGCGGTGGCCGGCAAGGCCGAGAAGGAAGCCGCCTATCACCTGCGCCACGCGCGCGAATGGCTCGTCCGGCTGGGCGACGGCACCGCGGAAAGCCATGCCCGCGCGCAGGCGGCGCTGGAGCAACTATGGCCCTTCGCCGCCGAGTTGCTCGACCCGCCGGCGGACCCGGCGCTGCCCGATCCGGCGCCATTGCGGGCGGCGTGGGAGGCGACGGTTTCGGCCACGCTCGCGCGGGCCACGCTGGCGCGCCCGGCGGCTTGCTGGCCGCGCGCCGGCGGGCGGGAAGGGCGCCATTCCGAGGCGTTCGGCAAGATGCTGGCCGAGATGCAGTCGCTCGCCCGGGCCCATCCCGGGGCGGTGTGGTGAGCGACGATCGCCTGGCTCGCGCGCGGGCGGCGGCGGCCTCGGTGGAGGATCCCGAACTGCCGGGCCTGACCATCGCCGAACTCGGCCTGCTGCGCCGGGTAGAGGAACGCGACGGCGCGATCGCGGTGACCCTGACGCCGAGCTATACCGGCTGTCCGGCGATGGCGGTGATCGGCTGGGAGATCACCGCGGCGATCGAACGCGCCGGGCTGGGCCCGGTGACGGTGCGAACGGAACTGGCGCCGGCCTGGGGCACCGCGGCGATTTCCGAGGCAGGTCGGGCCAAGTTGCGCGCGATGGGGATCGTCCCGCCCGGGGAGCGTGCCTGTCCGCGCTGCGGGAGCGCGCGGGTGGAGACGCTGGCCGAATTCGGCGCCACCGCCTGCAAGGCGCTGTGGCGCTGCCTGGAGTGCCGCGAGCCGTTCGAGGCGTTCAAGACGCTGTAGGCTATCGCCCGCGCGCCAGCCGCCGTTCGTACCATTGCGCGGCCATGGTGGAGGGGAACAGCAGCGCGAAATACACCACCGCCACCACGGTATAGAGTTCCAGCGGCCGATAGGTCGTCTCGGCGATCGAGGTGCCCTGGTAGAGCAGGTCCGGCACCGCGATGACCGAGACCAGCGAGGTGTTCTTAAGTTGGGTGACCGACTGGTTGACGAAGGGCGGGATCATCCGCCGGATCGCCTGCGGCAGAATCACCAGCCGCATCACCTGCCAGCGAGAGAGGCCCAGCGCGCGGGCGGCGTCCCACTGGCCGCGCTCGATCGAGACGATGCCGCCCCGGAAGATCTCGGCATAGAACACGCCGGTGTAGAGCGAGAGCACCGTCATCGCCGCGACATCGGCGGGGATCTGAATATGCAGCAGCACCGGCAGCGCGTAGTAGAACCACACGATCTGCACCAGCAGCGGCGTGCAGCGGAAGATTTCGGTGAGCGCGATCAGCGGCGCGTTGAGCAGGACCGAGCTTGTCAGCCGGCCGAGCCCGATCAGCAGCCCGATGATCAGGCCGAGCGCGACCGAGCCCACCGTGTAGAGCAGCGTGATCTCGGCGCCACGCACCAGCAACGGCGCGTAGCGCAGGACCGGGGCGAAGTCCCACTGATAGGCCATCGCCCCGGCGGGATCAGAAGCTGAGCGCGGGCGGGATCTGCGAGGGTTTTACGCCCTCAACCGCCAAGCCGGCGATGATGTCGGCGCGCATGGTGCCGATGCCGCGATTGAAATCCAGCCAGGCATTCAGCACGTCGCGGAAGCGATTGTCGGATTCCTGCTGGATGCCGAGGCAGGAGGGCAGGGCGACTTCCGGCTGGTCGAGCAGATGGTACGGGCCGAGCGAGGGGTTCTTGCCCACCGCGGCGAGGCCGAGCAGGGCGGCCAGGATCACCACATCGACCCGCCCCGATTGCAGCGCGAGCAGCGCCTGGTCCTGCTGCGCGAAGCCGACATGGCGGGCTTTCGGGGCGAACCGCTTGGCCACGGTCTCGTGCAGCGAGCCGATGTCGTAGCCGATCCGCAGATTCGGCTTGTCGATATCGGACCAAGTCTTCGGATCGAGCCCGTGCTTCGCCAGGCAGCCGAACGGGTGGATGATCATCGGGTGGGTGAAGCGGATCGCCAGCGCGCGCTCGGGCGTAGGGTTGAGCGCGAAGCTCATGTCGATCTTGTTGCTCTGGATATCCAGCACTGCGGTGCCCCAGGTGGCCTCCACATACTCGAGTTTGGCGCCGAAGATCTTGGCGATGCTTTCGGCCATCGGCACGCAGGCGCCCTGCCATTTCCCGGTGGTGAGGTCCTTGCTGAAATAGGGCAGCGCGCCGGAGATGCCGGCGATGCGCAGAACCTTGGTCCGGGTTACGCGGTCAAACGTGCTTTCGGCGGTGCCGGCGGCGCGGGCGGTGGAGGCGAGCGCGGCGGCGGGCAGCAGGGCGGCGCCGGCGGCGAGGCCTCGGCGGCTGAGGCGATTGGGCATTTGGGGCTCCCTGTTCCGAGAATCGGAAGCGTAGGGCGCGGGTGGCGCCGGGGGAAGGGGTTTCCGAGGCATGGCGGGTCCGCCTCCCGCTCGACGTCACCCACCCGCGCGGGTAGGAAGCACCGCCAGCCATAGGACTTGCCATGCCGAACCTCACCCGCCGCACCCTGCTGCCCTTGCTCGCCGCCCCCGTCTGGACCGCCCCCGTCTGGGCCGCCGCCGCCCGCGCCCAGGCGGCCACCGCGACCGCCCAAGCCACCGCGGCGCAGACCGCTGCCTGGGAAACCCCCCGCACCCTCGGTAAGGCGGACGCCAAGATCGTGGTCGAGGAATGGTTCTCCCTTACCTGCACCCATTGCGCGCATTTCGCCGCCACCACCTTCCCGCAGGTGCGGACCAAACTCATCGACACCGGCAAGGTGCGCTGGGTGTTCCGCGATTTCCCGCTGGATCGGGTGGCGCTGGCCGCCGCCCAGGTGGCGCGGGCCCTGCCGCCCGACCGCTACACCGCCTTCGTGCTGACCCTGTTCTCCACCCAGGATCGCTGGGCCTTCGGCGCCGGCAAGAAATACCCGCAGAAGCTGTGGGAGGTCGCCGCCCTGGCCGGCATGGACCGCGCCACGTTCGACGCCGCCTTCCACGACAAGGCCCTGCAGGACTGGATTCTGGCCCAGCAGAAGCACGCCGAGACGAAATGGAAGATCGACGCGACTCCGAGTTTCGTGATTGATGGGCAGATGATCGCCGGCGAGATGCCCTACGACAGCTTCGTCAAGCAGCTCCCCGGCCTCGGCTAGCCAAGGGAGTTCCGCTTGCCGGTCAGCTTCGCGCGCCTGCGCATCGCCGGGTTCAAGAGCTTCGCCGAGCCGGTCACGGTCGAGCTCCGCCCCGGTCTGACCGGCATCGTCGGCCCCAACGGCTGCGGCAAATCCAACGTCATCGACGCGCTGCGCTGGGGCATGGGCGAAGCCAACGCCCGCACCCTGCGCGGGGCGGAAATGGACGACGTAATCTTCGCCGGCACCGCCGGCCGGCCCTCGCGCAACCTGGCCGAGGTCACGCTGAGCCTGGAAGACACCGCCGGCCGCGCCCCGCCGCCGTTCCACGAGCAGACCTCGCTCGAGATCACCCGCCGGCTGGAACGGGGCGGGGCCAGCGCGTTTCGCATCAACGGGCGGGAGGCGCGGGCGCGCGACGTGCAAACCCTGTTCGCCGACCTCGCCTCCGGCGCGCGGGCCTCGGCGATGGTCAGCCAGGGCAAGGTCGGTGCGCTGGTCTCGGCCCGGCCGGAGGACCGGCGCGCGGTGCTGGAGGAAGCCGCCGGCATCACCGGCTTGCACGCCCGCCGCCACGAGGCCGAGCTCAAGCTGCGCGCCGCCGAGGCCAATCTGGCGCGCGCCGAGGATCGCTCCGGCGGGCTGGAAACCCAGCTGGCCGGGCTGCGCCGACAGGCCCGGCAGGCCAGCCGCTACCGCAGCCTCTCGGGCGCGATCCGCGACGCCGAGGCGGAGTTGCTGTCGATCCAGCACGCTCTCGCCTCCGCCGCCCGCGCCCGCGCCGCGGAGCGGCTGGCC
>DAHWNE010000124.1 GCA_027340195.1 Acetobacteraceae bacterium
CCGCCATGCCCGCGAGCCCGTTGGTCACTCCGGCCACCAGCCCCGCCCCCAGCGTGACCGCGCGCGAGGGCCGGGGCGGCAGCCGCACCCCCTTGCCCAGCACCGCCACCGCCCCCAGGATCAGCGCGCCGATCACCACCCGCGCCGCCGCCTCCGGCAGCAGGGTGAGCGCCACCACCCCGATCGGCGTGCCGGCGATCATCCCCGGCACCAGCCAGGCCAGCGCATGGCGGTCGCAGATGCGCACCGACTGGCGGATATCCAGGCTGGAGATCGCGATCTGCAGCACCAGCGCCAGCGGCACCACCTGGATCGGCGGCAGCGCCAGCGAGAGCATCGGCACCGCCGCCATCACGAAGCCGAAGCCGGTGAACCCGCGCAGCACCGCGGCCAGGAAGGCGCCGGTGATGACCACCACCCAGGGGAACACCGCCGCCCCGCTCATGCCGGCCGCCGCGCCGGCAGGGGGAAACTGAACAGCCGCTCCTGGCCGAGCAGGAACACCCGCGCCCCGGGCCGGAACAGCCCGGCGATCGCCGGGTCGGTCACCGCGAGCCCGCCAGTATAGGCGCCGAACGCGGGCAGCAGCACGCGGCGCGTATCGGCGACGAAACAGGCCCGGCGCAGGCTGCCCCCACGCGAGGCGAGCACCGCCTTGGGATGGAGATGGCCGAAAATCTCGATCGCCCCGCCGCTTCCCCGCCCGGGTCCGGGCGCGCCCGGCTCGTGGCGGAAGGTGAACGGGCCCGCGGTGAAGGCCTCCATCGCCTCCCCGGGCAGCCCCGCCGGCGGGGCAGGGTCGTGGTTGCCGGCGATCCAGACCAGCCGATGCGCCGCGGCGATGGCGGCGATGCGGGCCGCCTCCCCCGCGCCCAACCGCGCCGGTCCGTCCTTGTCGTGGAACGAATCGCCGAGCGCCAGCACCATCTCGGGCGACCACCGGCGCAGCAGCGGGGCCAGGCGGTCGAGCGTGGCGCGGCTGTCATAGGGCGGCAGCAGCATCCCCCGCGCCGCCTGTGCCGAGCCCTTCTCGAGATGCAGATCGGCCACCGCCAGCAGCCGCGCCGCCGGCCACACCAGCACCCCGGCCGGGTCCAGCATCAGCCGCTCGCCGGCCAGGTGCAGCGGGGCGGCGGTCATGCGCCCCGCAGCTCGGCTTCCAGCTCGGCCAGCAGCGCGTCCTCGGTGGCCGCTCCGCGCACGCTCTCGCGGCCGATCTCGAGCAGCACCGGCACCGCCAGCGGCGAGACCCGCGACAGCGCCATATGCACGATCCGCCCGCGGATGCGACCGAGGAAGCCGGCCAGCCGCCCGAGATCGATCAGCCCCGAGGTGGCATCGTCGCGGGCGGCGCGCAGCAGCACGTGATCGGGCTGGTGCTTGCGCAGCACGTCGTAGATGAGATCGGTATTCACCGTGACCTGGCGGCGCGAATGCGCGGCGCCCGGCTGCTGGCGCGGGGTCAGGCCCGCGATCACCGCCACGTTGCGGAAATTGCGCCGCAGCATCGAACTCTCCGCCATCCATGCCTCGAGATCATCGCCCAGCATGTCCTGATCGAACAGCGACGCCACCCCCACCGGCTGCATGGCCGACCAGACCCCCAGCACATAGTCGGTGGCGACGAAGCCGAGCGGGGCGAACCCCGCCCGCGCCATCCGCCGCGTCAGCAGCATCCCCAGGGTCTGATGGGCGTTGCGCCCCTCGAACGCATAGGCGACCAGATACCACCGCCCGGCGCGGGGGAAGGTCTCCACCAGCAACCCCTCCCGCCCCGGCAGGCGGGAGGCGGCGCGTTGCAACCGCAGCCACTCCCGCACCGGCTCGGGAAACACCGCCCAGCGCGCGGGCGTGGCGAACAGCGCGCGGACGCGGGCGGCGAGATGGGTCGAAAGCGGCAGCCGCCCGCCCTCGTAGGCGGGCACCAGCGGCTCGCCGGGGCCGGCGGCCTCGGTCGCCTCCACCGTGGTTTCGCGCAGGCGCAGGAAGGCCAGCCGGCGGCCGGCGAAAATGAAGCTGTCGCCGGGGCGCAGCTGGGCGGCGAAATACTCCTCGATCTCGCCCAGCACCGGGCCGGCGCCCCGACGCGACGCGAGGCGCACCCGCAGCATCGGCGCCTCGACGATGGTGCCGATGTTCATCCGGTGTTGCGCGGCGATGCGGGCGGAGCGGACGTGGTACCGGCCCTCGGCGTCGCGGAACAGCTTGCGGTGGCGGTCATAGGCGGCGAGCGCGTAGCCGCCGGTGGCGACATAGTCCAGCACCGCGTCGAAATCCTCGCGCGTCAGCGTCGCGTAGGGCGCGGCGCGAAGGACCTCCTCATAGGCGTCGTCGGGGTGGAACGGGCCGGCGCAGGCCAGGCCCAGCAGGTGCTGGGCCAGCACGTCGCGCCCGCCGGGGCGGGGCGGATCGCCGTCCAGCGCGCCTTCGGCGACGGCCTCGATCGCCGCCTCGCATTCCAGCACCTCGAACCGGTTGGCCGGGATCAGCAGGGCGCGGCTTGGCCGGTCCATGCGATGATCGGCGCGTCCGACCCGTTGCAACAGTCGCGACACGCCCTTGGGCGCGCCGAGCTGGATCACCTGATCGACAGCGCCCCAGTCGAGCCCGAGATCGAGCGAGGCGGTGGCAACCACCGCGCGGAGCCGCCCCTCGGCCATCGCCGCCTCCACCCGCCGCCGCTGCGCCGGATCCAGGCTGCCGTGATGCAGCCCGATCGGCAGCATCGGATCGTTGAGCTTCCACAGCGCCTGAAACAACAGCTCGGCCTGGGCGCGGGTGTTGACGAAGACGATGCTCATGCGCGCCGCCCGCAGCCGGGCGAGGATTGTCGGCGCCGCTTCGATCCCCATATGCCCCGCCCAGGAGAGCGGCCCGTCGGGCAGCACGAGTTCGAGCAGCGGCGCCGCGCCGCCCTCGGCGGTGACGATCCGCCCCGCGCCGGCGAACGCCGCCAGCGCCGCCGGATGGGCGACGGTCGCCGACAGCGCCGCCCGGGTCGCGTTCGGCGCCAGGGTGCCGAGGCGCGCGAGACCGAGCGCCAGCTGATCGCCGCGCTTGGTGCCGGCCAGCGCATGGACCTCGTCGATGACGATCCGCGCCAGCCCGGCGAACAGCCGCGGCGCATCGGGCAAGCTGAGCAGCAGGGCGAGGCTTTCGGGGGTGGTGAGCAGCAGCTGCGGCGGGTCCTGGCGCTGGCGGGCGCGGCGGTTGGGGGGCGTATCGCCGGAGCGGGTCTCGATGCGGATCGGCAGCCCGAGCGCGGTGACCGGCGCCATGAGGTTGCGCGCGATATCGACCGCCAGCGCCTTGAGCGGGCTGACATAGAGCGTGTGCAGCCCGGGGGCGGGGGTGGCGGCGAGATCGACCAGGCTGGGCAGGAAGCCGGCCAGCGTCTTGCCGCCGCCGGTCGGCGCGATCAGCAGCACGCTTTCCCCGGCGCGCGCGGCGTCCAGCAGGGCCAGCTGGTGCGGGCGCGGGGTCCAGCCGCGAGCGGCGAACCAGGCGGCGAATTCGGGCGTAAGCATGATGGGTTTGTAGCGCCCGGGTGGGCGGCTGCGACAGGAGTGTATTTTTTTGTCCGGCGCTAACCGGGCGTTAACCATCTCGGATCATTTTTGGGATCGCAGCAAAGCCTGCCCCTGCCGGATCGCCGGCGGCGGATCCCAACCCCGCTCCAAGGAGCAAAGGATCATGGTCGAGACCCTCAAGTTCAAGCTGCTGCGCGCGCTCTATGGCGATCGGCGTGGGGTGACGGCGCTGGAATATGCGCTGATCGCCGGCGTGCTGGCGACGGTGCTGGTGACCGCGTTCACCACCCTCGGCACCGATTTGAAGACCGCGCTGACCACCTTGGCGGGCTCCATCCCCGGCGCCTGACGGCGCGGGGTTCCTCTGGTCTGGGCACGGCGCGGCCGGCGCCCCGGGGAAGCCCCCGGGCGCCGGCCGAGACGTTTTGCGGGCCCGGACCGGATCCGGTTTGGCGGCCGAACCCGGTGACCGGCGGCGTCGCGGGTCAACCAATTCTTCACGGTTCGGGCGCAGGTCTGGGAACCGCGGCGAACGGCGCCGCATCACGGAGACCGCCGATATGGGCATGTCCTGGCTGCGGGTGATGGCCGACCGGCGCGGGGTGACCGCGCTGGAATACGCGCTGGTGGCGGGCGCGCTGGCCGGCTTCCTGATCGCCGGCTTCACCACGCTGGCGGGCGACCTGCACACCGCGCTGGACGCGGTGGCGGCGCTGATCCCGGGCGGATAGGCGCGATGGCCCCGCTGTTCCTGCTGCTGCTGTTCGGGCTGCTGGCGGCGGCTTCGGCACATGACGTGGCGGCGCGGACCATTCCGGGCCTGACCTGCGTCGCGATCGCCCTGCTGGGGCTGCTGGCACGGGACGTGGAGGGCCAGTTGGCGCCGGCGGTGGCGGCGGCGGGCGCGGTGTTCGCTGGCGCCTTCCTGTGCTGGCGGCGGGGTTGGCTGGGCGGCGGCGACGTGAAGCTGCTGGGCGCGGCGGCGCTGGCGGTGCCGCCGGCTTCGGTGCCGGCGCTGCTGGCC
>DAHWNE010000141.1 GCA_027340195.1 Acetobacteraceae bacterium
GAACAGGGCGAGGGCGGCGAGGAGCGGAAGCCAGCGTCGGGACATGGCGGCGCGGTTGGTTGTTGCGAGTGTGGAGGAAATGGGGTCCGCCGGGGTGCGGCGCAAGCCTCGGCCCCGGACGCGGTGGTCACGAGGGCGCGACAGGCGCCCCGGCGGCGGTTTGCGGCACCCGCCGCCCCCCCGGTGTCCCGACCCGCCAATGCCGTCATCATCGGTCGGGACGTTCGTTCGTTGTTTCCAGTGGCCTGCCGGTCCCCGAAGCGGCTAGGCAGTTCAGGGGCAGGACACTACGCTCGGGTCGCAACCGGCGGGGCGTATCACATGCAAGACGATACCGACTTGTTCACCACCATCCGCGCGCGGCTCTTCACCGCCGCGATCGGCGATGTGATGGACGCGGGCGGGCTGATCCGCCAGTTCCTGCCGCCGGAGATCCGCGCGCTGGACCCGGACACCGTGCTGGTCGGCCGGGCCATGCCGGTCCTGGAGGCCGACTGCGCCGAGGAGCGGATCGCCAGCACCGGGGAATCGCACTCCTTCGGGCTGATGTTCCGGGCACTCGACGAGCTGCGGGCGAACGAGGTCTATGTCTGCACGGGGGCCTCGCCGCGCTACGCGCTGTGGGGCGGGCTGATGAGCACGCGGGCCCGCGCCCTCGGCGCCGCGGGGGCGGTGCTGGACGGGTTCCACCGCGACACGCGGGAGATCCGCGCGATGGGGTTTCCGGTGTTTTCCGCGGGCAGCTATGCCCAGGACCAGCGGCTGCGGGGGCGGGTGATCGATTTCCGTTGCACGATCGAGTTTCCCAACGGCACGCGGGTGGCCCCGGGCGACGTGATCGTGGGCGATATCGACGGGGTCCTGGTGATCCCGAAGGATCACGTGGCGGATATCGTGCGCCAGGCGGTGGCGAAGGTGGAGGGAGAAGACGCGGTGCGGGGGATGATCCTGGGCGGGGAGAAGACGGCGGAGGTGTTCGCGAAGACGGGGATCATGTGAGGGGTGGGCGGCGCGGCCGAGCCTGGCCCGCCGCCCCGATGGAGCCGCCATGAAGATCGATGCGGAAGGATTCCGGGTGCGGGAGGGCGACGATGTCGCCCTCGGGAAATGGCCGACCCGGATCGAGCCGGTCTATCGGTCGAAGGAGCATTATCGCGAGCTGCTGGCCGACCACGTGTCGCGGCTCAGCGCCCAGCAGCGGCTTCTCTATGCATCCAACCGCCATGCCGTTCTGCTGATCTTCCAGGCGATGGACGCGGCCGGCAAGGACGGGGCGATCCGCCACGTGATGTCGGGCGTAAACCCCCAGGGCTGCCAGGTCTTCAGCTTCAAACACCCGAGCCCGACGGAACTGCAGCACGATTTCCTCTGGCGTACGACGCGGGATCTGCCGGAGCGCGGTCGGATCGGGATTTTCAACCGGTCCTATTACGAGGAAGTGCTGATCGTGCGGGTGCACCGCGATATCCTGAGCAACGAGGGATTGCCTGACGGAGCCGAGGACGACAAGACGCTCTGGCGCGAACGGTACCGGTCGATCCGGAATCTGGAGCGGCATCTGCATGTCAACGGCACCCGCATCGTCAAGTTCTTCCTCCATCTTTCGAAGGAGGAGCAGCGCAGGCGTTTTCTGGCCCGCATCGACGAGCCAGAGAAGAACTGGAAATTCAGCACGGCGGGTATGGAGGAACGCAAGTTCTGGAAGCAGTACATGAAGGCGTATGGCGAATGTCTTGGGGCCACCAGCACCGACGAGTGCCCGTGGTACGTGGTGCCGGCCGATGACAAGGAGAATGCGCGGCTGATCGTTTCGCAGATCGTGCTCGATACGCTCGAGGGGTTGCGGATGGCGTATCCGCAGGTCTCCGAGGCGCGTCGCCGCGAGTTGCTGGAGATTCGGACGCAGCTGGAGAAATAGGGCGCGGGGGCGATCGCCGCAGTGTCCCGCACCTCCGTGCGGCTCGTCTCACCTCTCTACACCCCGCCCGTCACATCGATCGTCACCCCCGACACGAAATCCGCATCCGCCGACGCCAGGAAACAGATCACCCGCGCCTGATCCACCGCCTCGGCCACCCGGCGCAGCGGCGTGCGGGCGATCTCCGCCGCGCGATCCTCCGGCGCGCGCTGGTTCCAGTGCGGGCGGATGCGCTCGGTCAGGGTCAGGCTCGGCGCGATCGCGTTCACCGTGATCCCATACGGCCCCAGCTCGCCGGCCAGCTTCTTCGTCAGCGCGATGATCCCGCCCTTCGCCGCCGCATAGGCCGCCGAACTCGCCGACGACAGACCGCGCCCGGCGATCGAGGCCAGGTTCACGATCTTGCCGCGCCGCACCCGTTTCATCAGCGGCACCACCTCATGGCAGAAATTGAACGTCCCGTTGAGGTTGAAATCGATCAGCTTCTGCCACTCGGCCGCGGTCAGCTGGTCGATGCCGGCGGCCGGGCGCGGGATCACCGTGCTGCCGCCGACCGCGTTCACCAGGATGTCGATGCCGCCATGGGCCCGCGCCGCCGCGGCCACCGTCGCCGCCACCGAAGCCGGGTCCAGCGCGTCGGTCAGCGCCGCATGGGCGCTGGCGCCGGCCGCGGTCAGGTCGCCGACCAGCGCCTCCAGCCGCTCGGCGTGGGTGTCCACCGCGACCAGCACCGCCCCCTCGGCGGCCATGATGCGCGCGGTGGCGGCGCCGATGCCGCTCGCCGCCGCGGTCACCAGCGCGACCTTGCCGGCGAAGCGGGCGGTCATGGCTCGCCCCGTGCCTCGGCCGCCAGCGCCGCGTCGAAGGCGGCCAACGTCTGCGCGACATCGGCCTCGGTATGCGCCAGCGAGACATAGAACTTGCTCTCGCCCTTCAGGACCCCGCCCTCGCGCAGGCGGCGGTTGACCCGGCGGGCGCGATCGGCGTCGGCACGCAGCACGCCGCGATAGTCATGCGGAAGGTCGGCGGAGAAGACCACGTCGAACAGCGGCGGCTCGCCCAGGATGTGCCCGGGGATGGCGTGCCGGCGGAGGCTCGCCTCCATCCCCGCGATCAGGGCGCGGCCGGTGGCATAGACCTGCTCATAGGCCCCCGGCCGGCGCAGCACCCCGAGCGTGGCCAGCCCGGCGACGGCCGCGATCGGGTTGCCCGAGAGGGTGCCGACCTGGGTCAGGAACCGGTCCACCCCCACCGCGTCGCGGTCGAACAGGCGCATGATGTCGGCCCGCCCGGCGATGGCGGCCAGCGGAAACCCGCCACCGATGATCTTGCCCAGGGTGCAGATATCCGGTGTCACCCCGTAATGCGCCTGCGCGCCGCCATAGGCCAGGCGGAAGCCGGTTACCACCTCGTCGAAGATCAGCGGAATGGCGAGCTCGGCGGTGACCGCGCGCAGCCGGGCGAGGAAACCGGGCGCGGGCGGGATCAGGCGCTGGAACGGTTCCAGGATGACCCCGCCGAGCTCGTCGGCGCGGGCGCGGATCAGCGCCTCCGCGGCGTCGGCGTCGTTGAAGGGGGCGATCAGCATCTCCTCGGCGGCCGACGCGGGGATGCCGGGCGAATCCGGCACCGGGCGAGGGAAATTGGCCGGCCGGCGCGGCGCCAACGACATCAGCGACCAGTCGGACATGCCGTGGTAGCCGCCCTCGAATTTCAGGATCTTGTCGCGCCCGCGAAAGGCGCGCGCCAGCCGCATGGCGTAGGCGTCGGCCTCGGTGCCGCTGCTGACGAAGCGCACTTGGTCGGCGCAGGCGACGGCGTCCACGATCTCGGCAGCGAGCCGGATGCCGGGTTCGTTGTTGGCGAAAAAGGTGGTGCCGCGCGGCAGCTGCTCGGAGACGGCGGCGATCACGTCGGGGTGGCCGTGGCCGATGAACATCGGCCCCGAGCCGAGCAGGAAATCCACGTATTCGTTGCCGGACACGTCGCGCACCCGCGCGGCCTTGCCCTCGGCGATGATGAGGTCGCCGGGGACATTGCCGAAGCTGCCGCCGGGAAGCACCCGGCGGGCGGTTTCAATCAATGCGGTGGCGCGGTCGTTTGGGGGCAGGATGGTCATCGCGGGTCCCTCGGTGCGGGCCGGCAGGACAGCACCGGGGCGCGGGGATCGCAAGCGGCGGGGGGCCCTATTCCAGCGGGCGCGCGATATGCGACCGGTATGCCGGTCGCGCCAGCAGCCGCTCGTACCAGGCGCGCAGCCCCGGCACCTCCGGCCGATCGAACGCCATGGTGAACCAGCGATGGACGTGAACCCCCCAGGGGATGTCAGCCAGGGTCAGGGTCTCGCCGGCCACATAGGGGTGGCGGGTCAGCTCGGCCCCGATCAGCCCGAAGGCTTTCGCCGCCTCCGCCACCCCGGCGGCGATCGCGGCGGCGTCGCGTTTTTCCGGCGGGGTGCGCACGAGGCCCCAAAACACCACCGCCATCGGCCGGTTCAGCACCGTCTGCTGCGCGTCCATCCATTGATCGACCCGCGCCCGCGCCTGCGGGTCGGCTGGAAACAGCGCGTGACCAGGAGCGTGCGCGGCGCAGAGGTAGCGGCAGATCGCGTTGCTCTCCCACAGGGTGAATCCGTCCTCCTGCAGGGTGGGCACCAGGCCGGTGGGGTTCATGGCGCGATAGGCCGGGGTGTCGGTCTGGCCGTATTTGCCGCCGACGTCGCGCCGGTCATAGGCCAGCCCCAGCTCCTCCAGGGTCCAGATCACCTTCATCACGTTGCTCGACGTATCGCGGCCCCACAGGATGCGCGCCATCTCGGTTCCTCCTTCGGATCGCGCCGAGGGTAGGGCGGTTGCAAGGCGGCGGGAAGCGGGGCACATCGCGTCAATGCACTTTCCCTCGCACCGCCCGATTGCTGCCTTCACCCTGCTCGCCGCGCTGGCGGTGCTCGGGGTGGCGCTGGCGGCGCAGAACTGGGGCGGCATGGTCCCCTGCGCGCTCTGCCTGGTGGAACGCTGGCCGTGGCGGGTGGCGATCCTGCTGGCGCTGCTGGCGCTGCTCCTGCCACGCCGCGCCGGCCGGGGGCTGCTCTGGCTGACGGTTGTGGACCTCTTCGCCGGCGCGGTGATCGCCTTCGTCCATGTGGGCGTGGAGTGGGGGTTCTGGCCCAGCCCGCTACCGGAATGCGCCGCACCGCCGCTGGGCCACGGCTCGATCGCCGACCGGCTGGCGGCGATGCCGGCGCTGCCGTCCAAGCCCTGCGACGCACCCAGCTACCTGATCCCCAGCCTGCCGATCTCGATGGCGGCGATGGACCTGATCGCGGCGCTGGCGCTGGCGCTGCTGCTGGCGGCGGCCTTGCGCCGCGGCGCGCACCGGCGGCGGCGATGAGGCTGCCCGGCGATCCCCCCCCGCGCACGGCCGAGGCGCGCATGATCCGCGTCGATCACGCCGGCGAATACGGTGCCGTCCGCATCTATCAGGGCCAGCGCGCGGTGCTGGGCCGCGGCGCGGCGGGGCCGACGCTGGACCATATGCAGGCGCAGGAGGAGGCGCATCTGGCCCGCTTCCGCGCCCTGATCGCCGAGCGGCGCGTGCGGCCCACCGCGCTGTTGCCGCTGTGGCACCTGGCCGGGTTCGCGCTGGGCGCGGTGACCGCGGCGCTGGGCACGCGGGCGGCGATGGCCTGCACGGTGGCGGTGGAGACCGAGATTTCGGCCCATTATGCCCGTCAGGAAGCCGCGCTGGCCGCGACCGACCCGGCGCTGGCGGCCGAGATCGCCGGCTTCCGCGCCGAGGAGGAGGAGCACCACGACACCGCCCTGGCCGCGGGGGCGGCGGGGGCGCCGGGCTATCGGCTGCTGTCGGCGGGGAT
The DNA here is from genome assembly GCA_027340195.1 of Acetobacteraceae bacterium. Taxonomy (GTDB): domain Bacteria; phylum Pseudomonadota; class Alphaproteobacteria; order Acetobacterales; family Acetobacteraceae; genus JAJZVS01. The sequence continues at coordinate 5,793 of DAHWNE010000141.1, forward strand.
CCGGGCCGGCTGCCGGCTGGCGATCGCGGCGAGCGAGATGCTGTAGCGGGCTTGTCTCCGCGCAAGCATTCACAGGGAAGCCGCGACCGACCACCACGGAGCGCGGAGCGGGAGGGTGATGCCACCGGCCGCGCGGTCCGATCTCAGCGCCGCGAAGAACCGATCGATTGCGCTCCGGAAGCGGACAGCCCCGTCTCACCGCACAGCCATGGCTCAAGGCGGCCGGCCATCACGGGGCGGCGGGACCTATCTGTCGGGCTACCCCGGCAGCGGCGCTGCCCCCAGCCCGCCCGCCGGCGGCACCGGCACCGGCCGCGTGGTGGTGGGCACCGAGGCGCGGCGGTTCTCCGGCGCCGGCTCATCGACCACTGTGCGGATCACCTTCTCCCCGCGCAGGATGGTGCGGATCTCGTCGCCCGAGAGGGTCTCGTATTCCAACAGCCCGCGCGCCAGCCGGTGCAGCTCCTCGATATTGTCGGTCAGGATGCGCTTGGCCTTGGCATAGGCGCGGTCGATGATCTCCTTGATCTCGGCGTCGATCTCGCGCGCCGTCGCCTCGGAGACGTTCTTCGCCTGGGTCACCGAATGGCCGAGGAACACTTCCTGGCTGTTGTCGCCATAGGCAATCATGCCGAGCTTCTCGCTCATGCCCCACTCGGTGATCATCCGCCGCGCCTGGTCGGTGGCCATCTTGATGTCGCCGGCGGCGCCGTTGGAGACCTTGTCGGGCCCGAAGATGATCTCCTCCGCCGCGCGCCCGCCCATCGCCATGGTGAGCTCGCCCAGCAGCTTGGACTTCGACTTCGAATAGCGGTCGCCCTCCGGCAGGCTCATCACCAAGCCCAGCGCGCGCCCGCGCGGGATGATGGTGGCCTTGTGGACCGGGTCGCATTCCGGCTCGTGCAGCGCGCACAGCGCGTGGCCGCCCTCGTGATAGGCGGTCATCCGCTTCTCGGCCTCCGACATGACCAGCGATTTGCGCTCGCTGCCCATCGTCACCTTGTCCTTGGCGTGCTCGAACTCGGCCATCGCCACCACGCGCTTGCCGATGCGCGCCGCCATCAGCGCCGCCTCGTTGACCAGATTGGCGAGGTCGGCGCCCGAGAACCCGGGCGTGCCGCGGGCGATCACCTTCGGATCGACATCGGAGGCGAGCGGGACCTTCCGCATATGCACGCGCAGGATCTTCTCTCGCCCATTCACGTCCGGGTTGGGCACCACCACCTGCCGGTCGAACCGACCGGGGCGCAGCAGGGCCGGGTCCAGCACGTCGGGGCGGTTGGTGGCGGCGATCAGGATCACGCCTTCGTTGGACTCGAAGCCGTCCATCTCCACCAGCATCTGGTTGAGCGTCTGTTCACGCTCGTCGTTGCCGCCGCCGAGGCCGGCGCCCCGATGCCGCCCGACCGCGTCGATCTCGTCGATGAAGATGATGCAGGGGGCGTTCTTCTTGCCCTGCTCGAACATGTCGCGGACCCGCGAGGCACCGACGCCGACGAACATCTCGACGAAATCGGAACCCGAGATGGTGAAGAACGGCACGTTCGCCTCCCCGGCGATGGCGCGCGCGAGCAGGGTCTTGCCGGTGCCGGGAGGACCGACCAGCAGCACGCCCTTGGGGATCTTACCGCCCAGGCGCTGGAACTTCTGCGGGTCGCGCAGGAACTCCACGATCTCCTGCAGCTCGCCCTTGGCCTCGTCGATGCCGGCCACGTCCTCGAACGTCACGCGCCCCTGCTTTTCGGTCAGCAGCCGCGCCCGCGACTTGCCGAAGCCCATCGCGCGCCCGCCGCCGGACTGCATCTGGCGCATGAAGAAGACGTAGAACCCGATCAGCAGCAGGATCGGGAACCAGGATTGCAACATCGCGATCAGCGGGTTCTCCCCCGCCGGCGGCTTGGCGATCACCCGCACGTTATGGCTGGTGAGGTCCTGCACCAGCGTGGGGTCATCGGGAGTGTAGGTGGCGAAGGTCCGCCCGTCGGCCAGCTGGCCGCTGACCGTCCGCCCCTGGATCACCACGTCGCGCACCTGGCCCTTCTGCACCTGATGCAAGAAGTCCGAATACGCCACCTGGGTGGATGGCGTCTGGCCCGAACCGGGCTGGAACAGGTTGAACAGGACCACGAGCAACAGGATGATGATCACCCAGAGCGCGAGGTTGCGGCCGAAATTGCTCATGCGGTCGGGTCCGGTAACAGCGGAAGGGACGGAAAACAGACCCTAACATAGGACGCCCCTGGCTGTCGCGCACCCCCCGGGCAAGGATTCCGCGCGGATCAGCCCGGCCGGAACGGCACGAAGCCGCTGCCGGCCAGGGGCGCGAACCGCACCGCGAAGCCCGCCTCCCCCCAGCCGAGCGGGGGGACCGCCACCAGCGTCCCGCGGCGGCGGATCGCCGGCAGGCCGGCCAGCACCGAAGCCGGCAACGGCGAGACCGCGCGCAGCCTGGCCGCTTCGGCGCCCAACGCACCCAGCATCGCGCCCGGCGGCGCGTCCGCCCCCTCCAGCCGCCAGCGCCGATCCCATCGCGCGCCGGCCTCGGCCGGCACCTCCGGCGCGACGCGGGCGACCTCTCGCTCCAGCCGCCAGCCGTGCCCCAGGCGTCCGGCCGGCAGCAGGCGCGCCCCGCCCAGCGTGGCCGGCCTCGGGCAGGCGGCCAGCCGGGCGAGCCCGGAGCCGGAGGGCGGGCGCGCCGCGCCACCCACCGCCGCGATCAGCCAGGCCAATGCCGGCACCGGCACCGGGCCCGGCGGCAGCACCGCGAACCCCGCATCATGCAACACCACATGCGCCGCGAGGAACGCCGCCGCCCCCGCCTCCGCCACCGCCCGCGCCGCCCCGGCGGCCCTGGCCGCCGCCACCAGCGCGCTGGTGGCGAAGCCGCTGCCATCCGGGTCCCCGCGCAGGGCGCGCAGCCGGGCCCTGGTGGCGGCCTGGTCGCGGTTGGAGGGGTCCTCGGCCCAGCCCAGCCCGGCGGCGGCCAGAACGGCGCGGAGCGCAACGGGCGGCACATCCAGCAGCGGGCGCAGCAGCCACAGCCCCTCAAGCCGGGTCGCCGCCGCCATCCCCGCCATCCCGGTCACATCGCTGCCGGCCAGCGCGCGCTGAATCAGCGTCTCCGCCTGATCGGCGGCGTGATGACCCAGCAGCAAATGGGCGATGCCTGCCTCGGCGCAGGCGGCGGTGAGGGCGGCATAGCGCGCGGCCCGTGCCCGCGCCGCCAGCCCCGGCCCGGGCGACAGGCCGCGCAGGCGCAGCACCCGGGCCGGGACCCCGAGGCCCTCCAGCTGCGCGGCGGCGGTCGCCGCCTCGGCCGCGGACCCGGCGCGCAACCCGTGATCGACGATCAGCCCGCGCGCCTCGCCGCCCCGCGCCCGCGCCCAGGGGCCAGCCAGCCAGGCCAGCGCCAGGCTGTCCGCCCCGCCGGAGACCGCCACCGCGATCCGCGGCGCCGGTGGGAACGGCCCGAGGCGGGCCATTCTCGCGGCGAACCCGGCCGCGTCCAGCGGCGCGCCCATCGCTGTCCGGGCGCCCGCCAGGCTAGCGGCAGCGCGCGCGGCGAGAGACGGCGGCGATCTGCCCGGCCATCGCGTGGGCGGCGCTCGGGAACTGGTGGCGCAACTCGCCCAGCGTCTCGCAGGCGGCGCGGCCCTCGTTGATCGCCGACAACGACGCCGCCAGCCCCAGCAGGGAAGCCGCGGCATGGGGCCCACGCTTGGCGCGGTTGTACGCATCGTCATACGCGATGGCGGCGCGCGACCATTGGTGCTGGCCGGAGAGCGCCTCGGCCAGGATGAACTGTGCTTCCGGCGCGTCGGGGGCGGCGCGGCGGGACAGGATGGCATGGGCGATGCGCGCGGCGGTCGCGTAATCGTGATGTGCCAGGGCTGCGCGCGCGGCGGCGATGGTGTCGGAGGCGGCTTGGTGGGGTGCCGACCGTGCCAAGGAGGGTTGAGCCAAGGCCGATCGGGCCGTGGCCGGCGGTGCCGACAGGGTGCGCGCCGGCGCGGGAGATGGCGGCGATCCCGCGCCCGCGTTGGCGGCGCTGGGGTTCTCCACCTCGAATTTCAGGTCATCCAGCTTCTGGCGCAGATCCGCGATCGCCTGCTGGTCCTGGTTGCGCAGCTCGTCGATCTGTCCGCGGAGATGACGGATTTCGTCCTCCAGCGTGTTCATTCGCCCCAGCAGATGCACGACCATGTCGGACTGACCGCTTGACGGCGCGGCGGCCGGCGCACTGTTGCCCAGATATGATCCGCTGGCGGGCATCTGCGCCCGCAATTGGTCCAGCTCATGGCGCAGCGACAGGATCTCGTCGCGCAGCTCTATCCCCTCGCGGGAGGTGATCTGTGCCGCCGCCGGCCGGGGCGACAGGGCGAGCCCGGAGGCACACAGGCAGAGCGCGGCCAGCAGCCGCCAACGAGGCAACGGGAGCGACATGCGGTGTTCCTTCCTCATCCCGACGATGCCGGCCCATAACAGCCGGTCTCGGCACGGACGAAAAGCAGAAAGCGCCCCGGGCTGCCCCGGAGCGCCTTCCGACACGAAGGCGCGGCGTCCATCGAGACGCCGCGTGAGTCCGGAGCCTTACTTCGCCTGCGGGTTGAAGCCCTGCACCGAGGTAATGGCGTTGCGGTTCTGCGCCCAGGCCTGCGGATTATCACCCAGCGCCACCGGCCGGTCCTTGCCGTAGCTGATGGTCTTGATGCGCGCGGGGGAGACACCCTTGGCAATCAGATAATCTTTCGCGGCATTGGCGCGGCGCCAGCCGAGCGCCAAGTTATATTCCTCGGTGCCGCGATCGTCGCAATTGCCGGCAACCAGCACCTTCACCTGCGGATATTTCTCGAGCCAAGCCGCCTGACGGTCCAAGGTCGCCTTGTCGGTCGCGGTCAGGATGGACTTGTTGAACGCGTAGAACACCCGGTCACCCACGTTGGCGACCAGATCCTGCTCGCTGCCCGGGGCCGGGCCCGAGGTGGCGGCGGTGGCACCGCTGCCGGTGGCGGAGGTGGTGGCGGGTTTGTTCGCGCACGCCGCGAGGAGCGCGACGGCGGCGAAGGCGCCAAGAAGCTTGAGGTTCATCGGGGTCATCCCTGAGGAGAAGGTGCAGCCGTCGGGTGCGAAAAGTTTCGGCGCGCCGCCGAAGCGAAGCAACCGGAGAGGGGGATTAATCGCCCCCCGACGGTCCGTCAAGGCAAGTCAACGGGTCCAGCCCGGCAAGATTTGCATGGCCGCAACAACTGCGGCGCGAAAGTCACAGTCCCAGCCGGCCCTGACCGGCCGGCCCGCGATCCCGTCCGTCGGCGGTCGCGCCCACCTCCCCATCGGCGAACCGCAGCCGCAGGCGGGCCCCGGGCGGGACCGAGGCGGCCGCGGTCAGCGGTCGCCCGCCGGCATCGGTCACCAGCGCATAGCCGCGCGCCAGCACCGCGAGCGGGGAGACCGCCTCCAGCCGCGCCCCCGCGCCTTCGGCTCGCGCCCGCGCCTCCCGGAGCCGCGCCGTCAGCGGGGCGGGCGACAGCCGGGCCAACACGCCCGCGCCGCGCCGCGCCGCAACGGTCACCGACTGGCGTAGCGCGAACCCGAGACGCTGGCTGCCCAGCGCCAGCGCCGCCCGGCTGCGTTCGAGCCGCGCCGGCAGGGCGCGGGCGAGCCGCGAGGCCAGCGCCTCGGCGCCAAGCCGCGCGGCCGCCAACAGCGCCGGCAGATCCGGCAGCCCGGCACCGGCGCGGGCGAGCGCGTTGCGCCGCCCGGCCAGCAGATTGGGCAACGCCAGCGTCAGCCGCTCGCCGCGGTCGTCCAGCCGCTGGCGCGCGCTGCCCAGCAGCGCCGGCAGGTCGGGCAGGCCGCGCTCGGCCCGACCCAGCGCCAGCCGGCGCGCTTGGGTCAGCCGGTGCAGCGCGCCGGCGAGCCGGGCGCCGCTCTGCGCCAGCTGCTCGGCCAGCTCGGCCCGCGACGGCACCGCGAGCTCGGCCGCCGCGGTCGGCGTGGGGGCGCGACGATCGGCGGCGAAATCGATCAGCGCGGTGTCGGTCTCGTGGCCCACCGCCGAGATCAGCGGGATGCGGCTGGCGGCGGCGGCGCGCACCACCGCCTCGTCGTTGAAGGCCATCAGGTCTTCCAGGCTGCCGCCGCCGCGGGCGACGATCAGCAGATCCGGCCGCGGCACCGGTCCGTCGGCGGGCAGCGCGTTGAAGCCCTCGATGGCGGCGGCGATGCGCGCCGCCGCCCCCTCCCCCTGGACCGGCACCGGCCACAGCAGGATCGGCCGCGGGAAGCGACGGGCGATGGTGGTGCGGATGTCCTGGATCACCGCACCGCGTTCCGAGCTGATGACCCCGATCACCGCCGGCAGGAGCGGCAGCTTGCGCTTGCGCTCGGCGCCGAACAGGCCCTCGGCGGCCAGCCGCACGCGCAGCGCCTCGATCCGCGCCAGCAGCGCCCCGGCGCCGGCATATTCCAGCCGGTCCACCTGCAATTGATAAGAAGAGCGGTCGGTGTAGGCGCTGATCCGGCCGGTGGCGATCACCTCAACCCCGTTCTCCGGCACCATGCCCAGGCGCGGGACGGCGGATTTCCAGATCACCCCGGCCAGCTTCGCGCTCTCGTCCTTGAGCGAGAAATAGATGTGCCCCGAGGGGTAGCGCTTGAGCTCGGTGATCTCCCCGCGCACCCGCACCCGGCCGAAGCCGCCCTCCAGGGCGCGTTTGATCGCCCCGGAAATCTCGGCCACGGTGAATTCGGGCAGGTTCGAGATCGCGGGGGAGTCCATCCTTCGAGCTTAGCAGCGCCGTGGCCGGCGCACAGCCCGGTTCGCGCCCGGCCCGGCCCGGCCTATGCTGTGGCGATGCTGCCCGAAACCCTCCCCCGCGCCGCGCTGGTCACCGGCGGCGCCCGCCGCCTGGGGCGCGCCATCGCGCTCGCCCTGGCCGGGGCCGGCTGCGACATCGCGCTGCATGTCCGTGCCGCCTCGGCCGACGCGGAGGCGACGTTGGCCGCCATCCGCGCCACCGGCCGTCGCGCCGCGCTTCTGACCGCCGATCTCACGCGGGAAGCCGCCACCGCCGGCCTGATCGGCGCCGCCACCGCGGCGGTCGGCCCGCTCGGCATCCTGGTCAACAACGCCTCGGTGTTCGAGCGCGACGCCTGGGACACCGCCACCCGCGCCAGCTGGGACGCGCATCTGGAGCCCAACCTGCGCGCGCCTTTCGTGCTGACCCAGGGGTTCGCCCGCGCCCTGCCGGCGCGCGCGGAAGGGGCAGTCATCAACATGCTGGACCAACGGGTGTGGTCACTCACCCCGTATTTCGTGTCCTACACCGTCTCCAAGGCCGCGCTTTGGGCGCTGACGCAGTCGCTGGCACTGGCGCTCGCCCCGCGCATCCGGGTGAACGCGATCGGCCCGGGACCGGCGCTGCCCAGCGCCCGCCAGACCGAGGCGCAATTCGCCGCGCAATGTGCGATGACCCCGCTCGGCCGCGGCACCAGCCCCGAGGAGGTCGCCCGCGCCGTGCTGGCGATCCTGTCGCTTCCCGCCATGACCGGGCAGATGATCGCGCTGGATGGCGGGCAGCATCTGCAATGGGCGTCCGGGCGCACCGACCCGCCGCTCGAGGAGTGATCCGATGGAAACCCGCATCGCCTCCGCCGCCCGCGCGCTACGCCACGTCTTCGTGCGCGACCTGGTGCTGACGGCGCGGATCGGCGTGCATCCGCACGAGCTCGCCGGCCCGCAGCCGATCCGCATCAATCTCGACCTCGGGGTGGAGGACGACGGCGCCCGCCCCCGCTCGCGCGCCCCGGTGGGCCGCGACGAGCTGGCCCGCGTGGTGGACTACGAAACCCTCACCGCGCAGGTGCGCGCGCTGGTGGCGGCGGGCCATGTCCGCCTGGTGGAGACGCTGGCGGAACGGATCGCCGAGATTTGTCTCAGCGACCGGCGCGTGTTGCTGGCCAGGGTCCGCGTCGAAAAGCTGACCGTCTTCGCGGATGCGGCATCGGCGGGGGTGGAAATCGAGCGCCGGCCCTCCGACTTGTCCACCGTCTGACCGGGCGGCACTGTCACAACAGTGACATACTGGGCGAAGCTGCCGGATACAGGCGAAATCGCAGAGGAAAGATTTAGAATCAGTGACTTATCGTCATGCCGCGATTTTGGGCAAACCGGGCGAAGCGACGGAGTTCCGCCGACTTGGCCCCCTGCATCCCGGAAACCTCCACAGGGTTATCCACAGATTCCGTGGACAACCCGCCAGCGTCTGACCATCCCATGAGCGATCCCCCGCCGTCCGGCGCCGCCGTCATCGCCGCCACCCTGGCCACCCTGCCCGCCAGCCCGGGCGTCTATCGGATGCTCGATGCCAAGGGCGAGGCGCTCTACGTGGGCAAGGCCCGCGCGCTGTCGAAGCGGGTGATCGCCTACACCCAGCCCGCCCGCCTGCCGGAACGGCTGCGGCGGATGGTCTCCGAGACCCGGGCGATGGAGATCGTCACCACGCCGACCGAGGCCGAGGCGCTGCTGCTGGAAGCGAACCTCATCAAGCGCCTCAAGCCGCGCTTCAACATCGTCCTGCGCGACGACAAATCCTACCCCTGGCTGATGCTGACCGAGGACCACCCGTATCCGCAGATCGCCAAGCATCGCGGCGCGCGGGAGCGCAAGGCCAGCTACTGGGGTCCGTTCGCCTCCGCCTGGGCGGTCAACCAGACGGTGACGGCGATGCAGCGGGTGTTTCTGCTGCGCTCCTGCGCCGACACCGTGTTTGCCGCCCGCACCCGGCCCTGCCTGCTGTTCCAGATCCGCCGCTGCTCCGCCCCCTGCGTCGGGCGCATCTCGGAGGCCGACTACGCGGCGCTGGTGGCCCAAGCGCGCGCCTTCCTGGAAGGCAAATCCGGCGCCGTGCAGCAGGAACTGGCCGCCGAGATGGAGGCCGCCGCCGGCGCGCTGGAGTTCGAACGGGCGGCGGCGATCCGCGACCGCATCCGCGGCCTGACCCAGGTGCAGGCGAGCGACGTCATCAACCCGGCCAGCCTGGCCGATGCCGACGTGATCGCGGTCTGGCAGGCCGCCGGGCAGAGCTGCGTGCAAGTGTTCTTCATCCGCGGCGGCCGCAACAACGGCAACCGCGCCCATTTTCCCGCTCATTCCCGCGCCGACGGCCCGGCCGAGGTGCTGGCCGCCTTCATCGCCCAGTTCTACGACGACAAGCCCCCGCCGCCGCTGCTGCTGGTCAACCAGACCCTGGCCGAGCAGGCGCTGATCGCCGAAGCCCTGAGCCTGAAGGCCGGCCGCAGGGTGGAGATCGCCCAACCGCAGCGCGGCGAGAAGCGCGCCGTGCTGGACCACGCCGAGACCAACGCGCGCGAGGCGCTGGAACGGCGGCTGGCCGAGGCCGCCGGCCAGGCGAAGCTGCTGGACGCCACCGCCACCCTGTTCGGCCTGCCCGCGCCGCCGCGGCGAATCGAGGTGTACGACAACAGCCACATCATGGGCACCAACCCGTACGGTGCCATGATCGTCGCCGGCCCCGATGGGTTCCTCCGCGCCGCCTATCGCAAATTCGCCATCCGCGGGCCGCTGACGCCGGGCGACGATTTCGCCATGATGCGCGAGGTGCTGGAACGCCGCTTCGGCCGCGCGAAGCGGGAGGCCGAGGCCGGCGGAGTCCCCGATCTGCCCGACCTGGTGCTGATCGACGGCGGCGCCGGGCAGCTCTCCGCGGCGCGGGAGACGTTGGCGGCACTGGGCATGGACGCGATCCCGCTGGTGGGCATCGCCAAGGGGCCGGACCGCGACGCCGGGCGCGAATGGTTTTACATGGAAGGGCGCCCCCCGTTCCAGCTGCCGCCGCGCGACCCGGTGCTGTATTTCCTCCAGCGCCTGCGCGACGAGGCGCATCGGTTCGTGATCTCCACCCATCGCGCCGGGCGGTCGCGGGCGCTGACCACCTCCGAACTGGACGAGATCCCCGGCATCGGCGCGGCGCGCAAGCGGGCGCTGCTGAACCATTTCGGCTCGGCGCGCGGGGTGCGGGCGGCGGGGCTGGCCGATCTGCAGGCCGCGCCGGGGATTTCGCGGGAGATTGCGCGGCGGGTGCATGGGTTCTTTCACCCGACGGAGGGGTAGGCGGCCAACGTTCCCCCCGCCGCCGCTTTCCGCCACACTCCCCCCATGACCCCGCTTACCCCGCTCGGCGACCCTGCGCTCGCCGCCCGACTCGCGCGCGAAACCACCGCCGAGCTCCGCTTCGACCCCGCCGGCCGCGGCCGGTACGCCACCGATGCCTCGATCTACCAGATCGACCCGATCGGCGCGGTCATCCCGCGCTCGCTCGGGGACGTCATCGCCACCCTCGCCATCGCGCGCGAGAACCACGCCCCGGTGCTGGCCCGCGGCGCCGGCACCAGCCAGTGCGGGCAGACCGTCAACCGCGCCCTGGTGATCGACTGCGCGAAATACCTCAACCGAGTGATTTCCATCGATCCTACCTCCCGCCGGGCCTGGGTGGAACCGGGCATCGTGCTGGCCGACCTCAACGCCGCGCTGCGTCCGCACGGGCTGTTCTTCCCGGTCGATCCCTCCACCCATGCCCGCTGCACCATCGGCGGGATGGCGGGCAACAACTCCTGCGGGTCGAAATCCATCCGCTACGGGCTGATGGCCGACAACGTCGCCGCCATCGACGCCATCCTGCCCGACGGCAACCGCCACGTGTTCGGCCCCGCGTCGAACGCTCCCGCCGGCCCCGCTGCCGGGCTGATGGACCAGCTCTACGCCCTCGGCCGGCGCGAGGCCGCCGAGATCGCCGCCCGCTTCCCCCGCCAGCTGCGCCGGGTCGGCGGCTACAACATCGACGCCCTGACGCCGGAGGCGAAACGCAACGGCCGCGACAACCCGGCCCGCCTGCTGGTGGGATCGGAGGGCACGCTCGCCTTCTCGGCCGCGATCGAACTGATCCTGCACCCGATCAAGCCGCGCAAGGTGCTGGGCATCTGCCAATTCCCCAGTTTCCGCGCCGCCATGGAAGCCGCCCGCCACCTGGTCACGCTGGACCCGGAGGCGGTCGAGCTGGTCGATCGCACCATGATCGACCTCGGCCGCGCCATCCCGATCTACCGCGCCACCATCGATGCCATGCTGATCGGCGAACCCGACAGCCTGCTGATCGTGGAGTTCCACGGCGAGGCCGACCGACCGCTCACCGCGAAACTCGACGCGCTGGACACCATGATGGCCGATCTCGGCCATCCGAAGGCGGTGGTGCGCGCCACCGACGCCACGTTCCAGAACGCCATCGCCGCGGTGCGCGAGGCCGGGCTCAACATCATGATGTCGATGAAGGGAGACGCCAAGCCGGTCTCCTTCATCGAGGACTGCGCGGTCGATCTCGCCGACCTCGCCGACTATACGGAACGGCTGAACGCGGTGTTCGCCCGCCACGGCACCAAGGGGACTTGGTACGCCCACGCCTCGGTCGGCTGTCTGCATGTGCGCCCGGTGCTGAACATGAAGGACGGCGCGGACGCCCGGCGGATGCGCGCCATCGCCGAGGAGTGTTTCGCCCTGGTGCGTGACTACAAGGGCAGCCACAGCGGCGAGCACGGCGACGGCATCGCCCGTTCCGAGTTCAACGAGCCGATGTTCGGCTCGCGCATCGCCCGTGCCTTCGAGGCGGTGAAGGACGCCTTCGACCCCGAGGCGCTGTTCAACCCCGGCCGGATCACCCGCGCCCCGCGCATGGATGACCGCGCGCTGTTCCGCTACGGCCCGGACTACGCCCCCGCGCCGGGCTTCACCCCGCAACTCGACTGGTCCGACCATCCCGGCCCGCTGGGCGGAATGCTGGGCGCGGTCGAGATGTGCAACAACAACGGCACCTGCCGGGCGTTTGGCCCCGACGTGATGTGCCCGTCGTTCCGGGTGACGCGGGAGGAGACCCATGTCACGCGCGGGCGGGCCAACACGCTGCGGCTCGCGCTGACCGGCCAGCTCGGGGCGGATGCGATGGTCTCCGAGGCGATGGCCGAGGCGATGGCGCTCTGCGTCTCCTGCAAGGCCTGTCGGCGGGAATGCCCGACCGGGGTCGATATGGCGAAGATGAAGCTGGAAGTGACGGCGGCGCGGGCGGCGCGGCATGGCGTCGCCCCGCGCGAGCGGCTGATCGCCGCCCTGCCGCGGTTGGCGCCGCTGGCCGCGCGCGTGCCAAGGCTCGCCAACTGGCGCAACCGTTCGCCCGTGCTGCGCCGGCTCGGCGAACGCCATCTCGGGTTCTCCGCCACGCGCAGCCTGCCGGAGTTCCGCGCCGATCCGTTCCGCGACCGCGACGCCCGCGCCTTCGTCTCCGACGGCAGCGCCGGCGAGGTGATGCTGTTCGTCGATACCTTCAACCGCTGGTTCGAGCCCGAGCCGGTGCGGGCGGCGCTGGCGGTGCTGTCGGCCGCGGGCTACCGCATCCGCCTGCCCGCGGCCCCGGGTGGCCCGCTCTGCTGCGGGCGGACCGAGCTCGCCGCCGGCCGGCTGGAGGCCGCCCGCGCCCCCGCCCGGCGCACCCTGGCCGCGCTGGCCGGCGATGCCCCGGTGATCGGGCTCGAGCCCTCCTGCCTGTTCACCCTGCGCGACGAACTCCCCGCCCTGCTGCCGGGGTCGGAGGCGAAGGCGCTGGCGGCGCGGACGGTGCTGATCGGCGAGTTCCTTGCCCGCGAGAACCCGAAGCTGCGGCTGCGCGCGTTGCCCGCCACCGCGCATGTCCACGGGCATTGCCACCAGAAATCCTTCGGCGCCTTCACCCCCACCCTGGCGGCGCTGCGCCGCATTCCCGAGCTCGCCCTGCGGCCCATCACCGCGTCCTGCTGCGGGATGGCCGGCGCCTTCGGCTACCAGGCGGAAAGCCAGGCGGCCTCCCGCGCCATGGCCGCGGCGGGGCTTTTGCCGGCGCTCGAAACGGCGGCCGAAGATCACCTTGTCATTGCGGACGGGACCTCGTGCCGCCACCAGATCCGCGACCTCGCGGGCCGGCGCGCGATCCATTCGATCGAGCTGCTGGAGCGCGCCCTTGCCTGATTCGACCGACGTCGCCGAGACCCTGGCGCTGATCCGCGCACGCGCGCCGCTGATCCAGAACATCACCAATTTCGTCGTCACCAACCTGACCGCGAACGCGTTGCTGGCGGTCGGCGCCTCGCCGGCGATGGTGGAGGGCGCCGACGAGGTGGCCGATTTCGCCGCCCGGGCCGACGCGCTGGTGCTCAACCTGGGCACGCTGTCGCCGCCGCGCGCGGCGGTGATCCGCGCCGCCGCCGCCGCCGCCCACGCCGCCGGGGTGCCGGTCGTGCTGGACCCGGTGGCGGCGGGCGCCATCCCCACCCGCGCGGCGCTGGCCGAGGACCTGCTGGCGCTGCGCCCGGCGGTCGTGCGCGGCAACGCCTCGGAGATCGGCGCCCTGGCCGGGGTGCCGACGGGCACCGGACGCGGGGTCGATTCCACCGCCGCGCCCGAGGCGGCGCTGGAGGCGGCCCGACTGCTGGCGCGGCGGACCGGGACGGTGGTGGCGGTCACCGGGGCGGTGGACTACGTCACCGACGGAACCCGCGTCGTCGCACTGCGCAACGGCCATCCGATGATGACACGGGTGACCGGGATGGGCTGCACCGCCACCGCGCTGATCGGCGCCTGCCTGGCGGTGCAGCGCGATCCGCTGGCCGCGGCGGTCCATGGGCTGACCATGCTGGGGGTGGCGTCCGAGCTCGCGATGCCGCGCGCCTCCGGGCCGGGTTCCTTGCAGGTGGAATTTCTGGACCGGCTCTACGCGCTGGAGTCGACGCAGATCACCCGGCTGGCGCGAATCACCATCATGGCGTGATTGGTCGGAGTGAGAGGATTCGAACCTCCGGCCCCTGCGTCCCGAACACAGTGCTCTACCAGGCTGAGCTACACTCCGACCGAGGGGCGCACCCCGCGGGAGGCGCCGATATAGCCACCGGCGCCCGGCCCCGCAAGACGGCGGGCGGGCGGGCGCGGCGTCACCGCATTTGC
>DAHWNE010000151.1 GCA_027340195.1 Acetobacteraceae bacterium
GCAAATCGGACTTCTTCCGCGATCTTGCCGGGGCCCGCTTCATGGCGCTCGCCCAGGATGCGGCGAGAGCCGCCGGCGTTTCCTATGATCTGCTGCTGAACGTCTATGACAAGGCGATCATCGAGGTGGAGAACCGCCCGCCGCGCGGGGAGATCACCGCGAGCCTTTCCCGGACTCTGGACGGGCTCGGCCCGCTGCCGGAGGCGGTGGCAGGCCCGCTGCGGGCCGCGCTCGCGGTGGAGATCGCGGAGGCGGCGGTGGTTGGCACCGGCTATGGTCGCGTCACCCTGCCGTTCCCGAAGGAGCATATCCGCTCGGAAATCCTCTGCCACGGTCTCGGCGCGCATATGATGTATCCCGGCACCCGCACGGTGCTGGACATCGGCGGGCAGGACACCAAGGCGATCCAGGTCGATCCGGCCGGCATCGTCGAAAACTTCCAGATGAACGATCGCTGCGCCGCCGGCTGCGGGCGCTACCTTGGCTATATCGCCGACGAGATGAACATCGGCGTACACGAGCTCGGACCGCTGGCGATGCAGGCCACCCGCAGCCTGCGCATCAACTCCACCTGCACCGTATTCGCCGGCGCCGAGCTGCGCGACCGGCTGGCGCTGGGAGAGAAGCGGGAGGACATCATCGCCGGCCTGCATCGCGCCATCATCCTGCGCGCGATGTCGATCATCTCGCGCTCCGGCGGCGTGCGCGATCAGTTCACCTTCACGGGCGGGGTGGCCAAGAACGAGGCCGCGGTGAAGGAGCTGCGCCAGCTGATCCGCGAGAACTACGGGGAGGTGGCGATCAATATCAATCCGGACTCGATCTATACCGGTGCGCTGGGGGCGGCCGCCTTCGCGCATCGGGCCGTCATGCACTGAAGGGGGCCGTCATGATCCACACCGTCGGCATCGATGTCGGCACCGGGGCGGTCAAGACCGTCGTGTTCGGCTTCGAGGGAGAAACCCCGCACCTGATCGCTAAGCGAACCGACCGGGTGCGCCAGCGCGATCCGTATCGGCTGGCGACCGAAGCCTGGCACCAGACGCTGGACGCGGCCGGGCTGCGGGCGGCAGATATCGCCTATGTCGCCACCACCGGGGAGGGGGAGTCGCTCGACTTCCACACCGGGCATTTCTATTCCATGACCACCCATGCGCGCGGGGCGATCTTCCTCGATCCCTCGGCGCGGGCGGCGCTGGACGTGGGCGCGCTGCACGGACGGGCGATCCGCTTCGATCCGCGCGGCAAGGTGCTGAGCTACAAGATGACCAGCCAATGCGCCTCGGGCTCAGGACAGTTCCTGGAAAACATCTCGCGCTATCTGGGCATCGCCCAGGACGAGATCGGTGCGCTGTCCAAGCAGGGCGACAGCCCGGAGAAGGTCAGCGGCATCTGCGCGGTGCTCGCCGAGACCGATGTCATCAACATGGTCTCGCGCGGGATCACGGCGGCCAATATCCTGCGCGGGATCCACGGCTCGATGGCCGACCGCCTGGCCAAGCTTCTGAAGACCATCGGCAGCGTGGACGGGACGGTGCTGATGACCGGCGGTCTCGCGCATGACGAGGGGCTGGTGGCGGCGATGCAGGCGGCGATGACGCAGGAGAAGGTGAGCCTGCCGGTCCGCAACCATCCCGACTCGATCTATGCCGGGGCGATCGGCGCCGCGCTGTGGGGCGCGTTCCGCCACGCCCGGCTGGCGCGCGAGGCGGAACTGGCCCCGGCCGCGTGAAAGGACCCTGACATGGCGCTCACGATCACCGAGAACTGCACCAGCTGCGACGCCTGCCGCCCGGTCTGTCCGAACGAAGCGATCGCCGCGGGCGAACCGATTTTTACCATCGATCCGCTGCGCTGCACTGAATGCGCGGGCGCCGAGGACGAGCCGCAATGCCGCCTGGTCTGCCCGGCGGATTGCATCGAGGATCACCCCGATTTCCGCGAGAGCCGCGCGGAGCTGCTGGCGAAGTATCAGTCGCTGCACGGCTGAACGGCGAAGCGCGCCGCCAATGCCTCTGGCGTCCGCCGGACGGCGCGCGCCGGCATGAAGACCGGGCGCGGCGCGGCGAACAGCACCCCGGTTGTGAAGCCGTCATCCTCCGCGAAACGGGCCAGGGCGGCGGCTTGGCTCGTCGCCGGCGGCGCCTCGGAGACGCGGACCCGCTGCTTCCAGGCGCGCTGTTCGGGGCGAAAGGTGATGCAGGGGCTGAGGATGTGCACCACCGCGAAGCCCGGGTGGCGGATGGCGGCCAGAATGAGGCGCGCGAGCCCGTTCGGATCGCCGGAGAAGCCGCGGGCGAAGAAGCCGACCCCAGCGGCCAGCGCCAGCGGCAGCGGCATGACCGGAGCAATCTCCGGCCCGTGGGGGGTGAGCTTGCTTTCACACCAGTCGGGCGCGGTGGTCGGCGAGGCCTGTCCCTTGGTCATGCCATAGACCTGATTGTCCATCAGCAGATAGGTCATGTCCACGTTGCGCCGGCAGGCATGCAGGAAATGGTTGCCGCCGATCGAAAGCCCGTCGCCGTCGCCACCGGCGGCGAGCACGGTGAGCTCCGGCCGCGCCAGCTTGACCCCGGTCCCCACCGCCAACGCGCGGCCATGCACACCGTGGAACCCATAGACCGCGGTATAGGCGGGCAGGCGGGAGGAGCAGCCGATGCCTGAGATCAGGGCGATGTCCTCCCGCTTGCGCCCCAGTTCGGCCAGCGCCTTGGCGAGCGCGGTCACCACCGAATAATCGCCGCAGCCGGGACACCAGATGGGCTTGAGGTCGGATTTGTAGTCCTGGGCGGTGAGCGCATTCATGGCGGTCACTCCTGCATGGGCAGATGGGCGAGGATCTCGCCGGGACGGATCGGCAACGGACCGGGGCGGGCGAGCACCGTCACCGCCGGCGGCAGATCGTAGAATGCGCGCAGATAGCGATAGAACTGCGCGCCGTCGCTTTGCTCCACCACCAGCACGCGGGAGACGCCGGTAAGCAATGCGGCGAGCCGGGCGGGTTGCGCCGGCGCCAGCAGCCGCAACGAAATCACGCGCACCGCCAGCCCATCGGCGCGCGCCCGGGCGGCGGCCTCCCGCGCCGCCGCCG
>DAHWNE010000241.1 GCA_027340195.1 Acetobacteraceae bacterium
TCGCGCGCCGACGCGCTCGCCCGCTACGCGGCGCTGACCGGGCGCGACGTGTCGGATTTCCTGTTTTACCGGGTGCTGGCGATGTACAAGCTCGGCGTCATCTTCCTCCAGCTCGGGCTGCGCTGGCGCCAGGGCAGCACCACCGATCCGCGCTACGCCGCGTTCAGCCCGCTCGGCACCGGGCTGCTGGAATTCACCCACGACATCGCCGAAGGACGCGCCTTCTGATGGATTTCTCGCTTCCCCCCGAACTCGCCGAGTTGCAGGCGCGCACCGCCCGCTTCATCCGCGAACGGATCATTCCGCTGGAGCGCGACGTGCGCCAGGGCCGTCACGGCCCGTCCGATTCCTTCCGCCTCGAGCTCAACGCGCTGGCCCGCGAGGCCGGGCTTTTGGCCCCGCATGTCGGCCCGGAATGGGGCGGGCTCGGCCTCTCGCACATCGGCAAGGCGGTGGTGTTCGAGGAAGCGGGGTACTCCCCGCTCGGCCCGCTGGCGATGAACATCTCCGCCCCCGACGAGGGCAACATGCACCTGCTCGAGCAGGTCGCCAACGACGAACAGAAGGAGCGCTTCCTGCGCCCGCTGGCGGCCGGCTACGTGCGCTCCTGCTTCGCCATGACCGAACCCGCCCCCGGCGCCGGCTCGGACCCGGCGGCGCTATCCACCACCGCCCGCCGCGACGGCGATCATTACATCATCTACGGCACCAAATGGTTCATCACCGGCGCCGACGGCGCCCAGTTCGCCATCATCATGGCCCGCGCCGAGGAAGGTGCGACCATGTTCCTCACCGATATGAACCGGTCGGGGATCGAGCTGGTGCGCAACATGGACAGCCTCGACCAGGGCTTCCCGGGCGGGCACGGGGTGCTGCGGTTCAGCGGGCTGCGCGTGCCGGCGGACTCCATCCTGGGCGAGCCGGGCAAGGGCTTCCGCTACGCCCAGGTGCGGCTGGCCCCGGCGCGGCTGACCCATTGCATGCGCTGGCTGGGCGCGGCCCGCCGGGCCCACGCGATCGCCGCCGAATACGCCGCCAAGCGCGAGGCCTTCGGCCAGAAGCTCGGCGCGCACGAGGGCATCGGCTTCATGCTGGCCGACAACGAGATGGACATCCGCATGGCGCGCCTGACCATCTGGCACACCGCCTGGGTGCTGGATCAGGGCGGGCGCGGCGGCACCGAATCCTCGATGGCCAAGGTGATCTGCTCGGAGGCGATCTGGCGGGTGGCCGATCGCTGCGTGCAGATCATGGGCGGCCAGGGTGTCACCGGGGAGACCCTGGTCGAGCGGATCTTCCGCGAAGTGCGCGGCTTCCGCATCTATGACGGCCCGTCCGAGGTGCATCGCTGGTCGATCGCGCAGCGGGTGATGAAGCAGGGGGCCAATTGGTGAGCGGATTCTTCGACCTGTCCGGCCGCGCGGCGGTGATCACCGGCGCCGGGCGCGGCATCGGGCGGGCCATCGCCGCGGCGCTGGCCGCCGCCGGAGCCCGGGTGCTGCTGGCCGGGCGCACCGCGGCCACCCTGGCCGAGGCCGCCGCCGCGATCGGCCCCGACGCCGCCACGCTGACCGCCGACGTCGCCGTGGAGGCCGATGTGGTGGCGCTCCGCGACGCCGCGCTGGCCCGCTTCGGGCGCATCGACATCCTGGTCAACAACGCCGGCATCAACCCGATCTGGCGGACCATCGAGAAGACCTCGCTGGCCGATTTCCGCGCCATCCTGGACGTCAACCTGACCGGAACGTTCCTTTGCTGCAAATATCTCGGCGCGGCGATGGCCGCCGCCGGGTCGGGGGCGATCGTCAACATGAGCTCGGTCGCCGGACATGTCGGGCTGACCCGCTCGGTGCCCTATTGCGCCTCCAAGGGCGGGATCGAGATGCTGACCAAGGCGCTGGCGCTGGAATGGGCCGCGCGCGGGGTGCGGGTGAATTGCCTCGCGCCGGGCTATGTCGATACCGACCTCACCGCCGGGCTGCTGCATCACGAGACGCTGAGCAAGCCGTTCCTCGACCACACGCCGATGGGCCGGTTCGGGGTGCCGGGAGACATCGCCGGGGCGGCGGTGTTCCTGGCCTCCGACGCGGCGGCCTATATGACCGGGCATTCGCTGGTGGTGGACGGCGGCTGGACCGCCCACTAGCCGCCCTTACCCACCGAGCCAGGCGAGCAGGCGGCGCGTCTGCGCCAGCATGTCCGCCTCGTCGGTGGCCAGCGGGCGGAGGATGAATTTCGACACCCCGGCCGCCTCATACGCCGCCACCCGCTCCCGCAGCTCGTCCCCCTCCCCCACCACGAAGGGCGGCGGATCGGTCCGCCCGGTGCGCGCCCGATAGGCCTCGGCGGCGGCGGCCACCACCGGCGCGTCGGCGGGGCCGAAGCGGAAGGCGATGCCGGCGCCGTAATGGTCGGGATCGATACTGCGCCCGGCCTCGGCCAGCGCCGCCCGGATCGCCACGATCACCGCCGCGGCCTCCGCCGGCGTCTCCGGCCCCGCCTGCCAGCCGGTGCCGAAGCGGGCGGTGCGCCGGATCGCCGCCGGCGAGCCGCCGCCGATCCACATCGGCAGCTCGGCCTGCACCGGCACCGGGGCGATGCGCGCCTCGGTCAGCCGCACATGCCGGCCCGCGAAGGTGACCGGCGCCCCGGTCCAGAGCCGGCGGATCACCTCCAGCGCCTCGTCGGTCCGCCGGCCGGCGGCGGCGAAATCCCGCCCCAGCGCCGCCCATTCCGGCGCCCGCTTGCTGCCGATGCCGAAGCCGGGCAGCAACCGTCCCTCGGACAGCACGTCGATGGTGGCGCATTGCTTGGCCACCGTCAGCGGATCGCGCAGCCCGAGCGAGAGCACGTTGACGCCGATCTTGAGCCGCCGCGTCCGCCCCGCCACCGCCGCCAGCGCCGAGAGGCTCTCGAGGATCGGCGCGCGCGAGATCAGCCGGTCGGTCTGCCAGAAACTGTCGATCCCGCCCTGCTCGCAGAGATCGATCCAACGCCAGAATCCGGCCGCGGTGGCGAAGGGAAATTCGGCGAGCCCGATGCCGAAGGCGCGCTTGCGTGTCATCCCGGGGTCCCTCCGTCCGCCGAGCTATACATGCCCGCGCGCCCAGGCGGCCAGCATCGCCAGCCGGTCG
>DAHWNE010000242.1 GCA_027340195.1 Acetobacteraceae bacterium
GGCGGGGGAGGCACAAACGCGGCGTTCGACCCGCCGCCCGGGCTCCGCCGGCCGCCGCGCCCTCGCTACCGGATCGTTCCGATCCCGCGCATGAACCGGTCGCGGATGCGCGCCGGGTCGCGTTCGGTGGTCGCCTCCGGCCGGTCGGTGCCGATGCGCACGCCGATCACCCAGGGCCCGGGCGCCGACAGCGCCAGTGCCACCATGGCATCGAAATCCGCCTCGTCCGCCGCCCAGGCCGCCTGGGTCAGGCCGGATTCGCGGGCGATGCCGATCAGGTCCGCCGTCTCCGACGCCGCCTTCTGGCCGCCGGTGATCTGGTAGGTGCCGTTGTCCTGGATCACCATCACCAGATTGGGCGTCTTCAGCCCGGCGACGGTGGCCAGCACGCCGAGTTCCATCAGCAACGACCCGTCGCCCTCCAGCGCCACCACCCGCCGCTGCGGTTGCGCCAGCGCCACCCCCAGCGCGATCGGGATGGCCAGCCCCATGCTGCCCAGCATGTAGAAATTCTGCGGCCGGTGGCCGGCGCCCCAGAGTTCGAAATTGGCGAAGCCGATCCCGCCGATCACCGCTTCCTCGTGCTTCAGCTGCGCCACGAAGCGGCGGGTCAGGTCGGCGCGCGACATCACGCGGGCTTCGGCGCGGGCGAGCGGGCGATTGGTTGCAAATGGCATGATATGGCCCCCTTACGCCGCGAAGACCTTGCCGCCGGTCAATAGTGGCGACAGGATGAAACAGGCCGGCATCCGCGTGGCCACCGCCTGGCGGATGGAGCGGTCGAGGATGAACTCGAGCTCGTCGTCGCGGGCGATGGTGTGATGCTCCAGCGCCAGCGCGTCCAGCACCGGGCGCATGGTCTTCGCCACCAGCGCCTGGCCGAGATTGAACTCGCCCAGCGTGCCGCGTTCCGACACCATCATCAGCGTCGGGATCTGGAACGGCACCGAAAGCGAGGCGATCACATTGGGCAGGGTGGCGAAGCCCGAGGTCTGCATCAGCACGATGCCGCGCATCCCGCCCATCCAGCCGCCGGCGCAGATGCCCATCGCCTCCTCCTCCCGCGTGCAGGAGAAGCAGGTGAAGAAGGGATCGGCCTGGAGGGCGCCGATCAGCGGGCGCAGCACATTGTCCGGCACGAACGGGACCAGTCGGATCTCGTGGCGCTTGAACACCGCGACGGTGGTTTCGTACCAGGGTTTCGGGTCGGGCATTTCGCACCATGAAACATGAAGCCGGCTTGCGCGGCCAGGGGGTGGTGCGTAGAAACCACGCATGACCGACCTGAGCAAGAGCTTCGACGTGCTGGTGGCCGGCGGGGGAAACGCGGCGCTCTGCGCGGCCGTCACGGCGCGCCAGCTGGGGGCGTCCGTGCTGCTGGTGGAACATGCCCCGCGCGCCTTCCGCGGCGGCAATTCGCGCCACACCCGCAACCTGCGCGCCATGCACACCGCCCCCACCGACGTGCTGACCGAGGCCTACGAGGAAGAGGAATACTGGGACGACCTCAAGCGCGTCACCGCCGGCAACACCGACGAGGCGCTGGCGCGGATGACCATCCGCGCCTCGGCCGGGGTGTTCGGGTTCATGAAATCGGCCGGCGTGCAGTTCCAGCCCTCGCTCACCGGCACGCTCAATCTTTCCCGCACCAACGCCTTCTTCCTCGGCGGCGGCAAGGCGCTGGTGAACGCCTACTACCTGACCGCCGAGCGCCTGGGGGTGGAGATTCTCTACGACAGCGAGGTGGTGGCGCTGCACCTGAAGGACGGCGCGGTCACCGGCGCCGACATCACCCACAAGGGATTCCCCGCGCGGGTGAACGCGCGCTGCGTGGTGGCGGCCTCCGGCGGGTTCCAGGCCAATCTGGACTGGATGCGCCAGTACTGGGGCGACGCGGTGGATAATTTCGTGATCCGCGGTACGCCCTTCAATCGCGGCCGGCTGCTGCGCAACCTGCTGGATCAGAAGGTGGCGCCGGTGGGCGACCCGACCCAGTGCCACGCCGTGGCGCTGGACGCGCGGGCGCCGAAATTCGACGGCGGCATCACCACCCGCCTCGACAGCGTGCCGTTCAGCATCGTGGTCAACCGCGACGGCGAGCGTTTCTACGACGAGGGCGAGGATGTCTGGCCCAAGCGCTACGCCATCTGGGGCCGGCTGATCGCCCAGCAGCCCGGCCAGATCGCCTATTCAGTCTGCGACGCGAAATCGGTGCCGCTCTTCATGCCCTCGGTCTATCCGGCGGTGGTGGCGGAGACGCTGGCCGAACTCGCCGGCAAGCTGGGGCTCGACCCGGCGAAGCTGGAGGCGACGGTCGCGCGCTACAACGACGCGGTGCAGCCCGGCAATTTCGACAACACCCGCCTCGACGGATCGCATACCGACGGGCTGACCCCGCCCAAGACCAACTGGGCGCGGCGCATCGACACCCCGCCCTTCACCGGCTATCCGCTGCGGCCGGGCATCACCTTCACCTATCTCGGCGTGCGGGTGAACGAGCGCGCGCGGGTGCTGATGGAGGACGGGCGGCCGGCGGCGAATCTGTTCGCCTCTGGCGAGATCATGGCCGGCAACATCCTCGGCCGCGGCTATCTGGCGGGATTCGGCATGACGATCGGCACCGTGTTCGGCCGCATCGCGGGAGAAGAGGCGGCACGACATGCAAGAAACTGAGGCGGTGCGCGACGCGCGCCACGAGCTCGAAGTCTGCAACGCCTGCCGCTATTGCGAGGGGTTCTGCGCGGTCTTCCCGGCGGTCAATCTCCGGCGCGAGTTCTCCTCCGCCGATGTCTCCTACCTAGCCAATCTCTGCCACAACTGCCGCGGCTGCTACTACGCCTGCCAATACGCGCCGCCGCACGAATGGGGCATCAACGTGCCGCGCTCCCTGGCGCTGGTGCGGGATGAAAGCTACGCCGAATATGCGTGGCCGCCGCGGCTGGCCCGCGCCTTCCAGCGCAACGGGGTGGTGGTGGCGGGTGCGATCGCCGCCGGCATCGCGCTGCTGGTGTTGCTGACAGTGGGGCTGGTGCCGGGGGATGTGCTGACCGCGGCGCATAAGGTGGCGCCGGGGGCGTTCTACCAGGTGATTCCCCTCTGGATGATGCAGGTGGTGGGGATCGCCACCTTCGGGTTCTCGCTGGTGGCGCTGGCGATGGGCGCGCGGCGCTTCTGGGCCGACGCGGGCACGCGCCGTCCCATCACCTTGCGCGCCGCGCTGTCCGCGCTGCACGACATCGCCAGCCTGCGCCACCTCGGCGGTGGCGGCGGCGGCTGCAACGACAATTCGGAGCGGATGTCGATGCGTCGGCGCCGGCTGCATCACGCGATGATGTACGGGTTCCTGCTGTGCTTCGCCGCCACCTGCGTCGGCTTCTACTACGATTCCTTCCTGGACTATGCGGCGCCGTACCCGCTGCTGTCGGTGCCGGTGGTGCTGGGAACGCTGGGCGGACTCGGGTTGCTGGTGGGCACCGGCGGATTGTTCGCGATGAAGCTTGTGGATGACCCGGGTCCCGCCGCGCGGTCATTGCTGGGGGCGGATGTGGCGCTGCTGGGGCTGCTGTTCCTGGCCGCGGCCACCGGGCTCACGCTGCTGGCGCTGCGGGGCACGGTGGCGATGGGGGTGGTGCTGGCGGTGCATCTCGGCGTGATCCTGGCGCTGTTCGTGACCTTGCCCTATTCGAAGATGGTCCATGGGGTGTACCGGGGCGCGGCGCTGCTGCGCGCGGCGATCGAGG
>DAHWNE010000255.1 GCA_027340195.1 Acetobacteraceae bacterium
GGTGAAGCCGGCGGCGGCATGATAGTCTGGCAGCGAATGGAACATCTTCTCGTAGGCGGCGATGAAGGCTTTGTTCCCGGGGGTCTTGAAGTTGAACCACCATCCGGAATTGCTATAGACCCGGTTGGCGAGCGGCCCCAGCGCCTTCAGATACGCCGCTTCCACCGGCCCCACCGTCTCCCCGAGGAAGCGCGGCGCGAAGCCCTGATCGTGCAGCGCGCGCACCAGATTGACCGAGTCCGGATAGTAGCCGCATTCCAGCACGACATCCGGCTTGGCGTTCTTGATCGCCAGCGCGATCGAGGAGAAATCGGTCTGCAGCGTATAGGTGGTGCTGTAGGCGATCTTCAGCCCGAGCTGCTTCGCCTGCGCCACCCGCGCATGATAGCAGGCCAGCGAGTAGGCCGACTCCAGCCCCAGCAGGGCCACGGATTTCGCGCCATTCGCCTTCGCCAGCGGCAACAGCTGGTGCAGATAGGTGGTGGAATCCGCCGTGTTCATCAGGTTCCACTTGTTGCCCTTCTCGTAGATGTCGGGCACCGAGGCGCCCGGCTCCAGCGTGGCCATGTGGTATTTGTTGATGAGCGGCGCGATGGCGATGGTCACCAGGCTGGAATAGGGGCCCAGCAGCAGATTGACCTTGTCGAGCGTGATCAGCCGCTGATAGAGCCGCACCGCGGCGCCCGGGCTGCTTTTGTCGTCGTAATACTTCAGCACCACCTTGCGCCCCAGCCAGCCGCCATGGGCGTTCACCTCGGCGATGCCGAGCTGGATGCCCTTCAGCTGATAGCTGGCATCCGTGGCCAGCGGCCCGGTCTCCGAAATGGTGGTGCCGATGACGATCGGCTTCGCGGCTCGCGCCGCTCCGGCGCCGCCGGCCAACATGGCAAGACCGCCCAACAGCGGCGCGGCCAAGCGTACCGCCCCGCGAAACGTCAATGCCAAGCGTGAAGATGACATGCCAACCTCCTGCCTTCTCGAACTTGTTTCCTGAATTCACCAATACCGCGGCGCGACGCCACGTCAACCCGACACACAGGCCACGCGCCTGAATCTTCGGTAATCCGCGCGCTACTCCGTCGGCCGCGTCCCCAGGGTCCCGTCGGCGCGCTCCACGATCGCCGCCACCCGCGCTTCCGCCTCCGCCAGCTTGGCCTCGCAATGCCGGCGCAGCGCCGCCCCGCGCTCATAGGCGGCGATCGCGTCCTCCAGCTTCTGCTGCCCCCCCTCCAGCCCGCGCACGATCTGCTCGAGCTCGGCCAAGGCCTCTTCGAAAGACAGGGTGGTCACATCGGCGGAATCGGCCATCTGAGGTCTCCGTTTCGGTTGCGCGCGCCTTGCCGGCGCGGCATCAAGGCCCGACAATACCGCATCCCGAAATGCCGGACAGGCCGTGTTCGACGCCGACGCCCCCGCCCCGCCCGACCCGCCACCCCGGCGCCCGCCGCCGGGGCCGCTGTTCGCCGCCCTCGACCTCGGCACCAACAACTGCCGGATGCTGCTGGCCGCGCCGCAGGGCGACGGGTTCCGGGTGCTCGACAGCTTCTCCCGCGTCGTCCGCCTTGGCGAGGGCCTTCACCGGACCGGGCGCCTCTCGGATGACGGCTCCGCCCGCGCCCTCGCCGCCCTCGGCGCCTGCGCCGAGCGCCTGGCCCGCCGCCCGGTCCAGGCGGTGCGGGCGGTCGCCACCGAAGCCTGCCGCCAGGCCAGCAACGGCCAGGCCTTCCTCCGCCGCGCCCGCGCCGAGACCGGGTTGCCGATCGAGCTCATCTCCCCGCGGGAGGAAGCCGGGCTGGCGCTTGAGAGCTGCGCCGGGCTGCTCGCCGGCGGGCCGCGGCGGGCGCTGCTGTTCGACATCGGCGGCGGCTCGACCGAGCTCGCCTGGGTGCGGATCGATCCGGCCGGCGAAGCGGTGATGATCGGCTATCTCTCGGTCCCGCTCGGCGTGGTCACCCTCGCCGAGCGCTTCGGCCTGGATGCCGGCCACGACCCGGCCGGCTTCGCCGCCATGGCCGAGGATTTCGCCGCCCGCCTGACCGGCTTCGAGCGGGTCCATTGCATCGGCCAGGAAATCCGCCAGGGCGGGGTCTATCTGCTCGGGACCTCGGGCACAGTCACCACCCTGGCCGGCCAAGCCCTGAAGCTGCCGCGCTACCAGCGCGACCTGGTCGATGGCACGGTGCTGCCGATCGAGGTCGCCGACGACGCGCTCGACCGGCTGCGCGGCCTCGGCCGGGCCGGGCTCGACGAGCACCCGTGCATCGGCCCCGAGCGGGCCGATTACGTCCTGCCCGGCTGCGCCATCTTCGCCGCCATCCGCCACAGCTGGCCGGCCGAGCGGCTGATCGTCGCCGATCGCGGCCTGCGGGAAGGAATGCTGCTGCGGCTGATCCGCGCCTGGCGCGCGCGGCGGTTCCGATGACCACCCCGCCGTCCGGACGGAGTCTGCACGTCGCCCTGCGCTCTGGCGCCGGCCGCACCCCCTCCTCCCGCCGCTGGCTCGAGCGGCAGCTGAACGATCCCTATGTGCGCGCCGCGCAGCAGCGCGGCTGGCGGTCACGCGCCGCCTTCAAGCTGCTCGAACTCGACCAGCGCTTCCAGCTGATCCCGCGCGGCGGGGCGGTGCTGGACCTGGGCGCGGCGCCGGGCGGCTGGGCCCAGGTCGCGCTGGCCCAGGGCGCGGCGCGGGTGGTGGGCGTGGACCTGCTGCCGATCGACCCGTTGCCCGGCGCCACCTTCCTGCAAGGCGATTTCCACGACCCGGAGATGCCGGCCCGCCTGGCCGCCGCGCTGGGCGGGGCGGCGGCGCTGGTGCTCTCCGACCTCGCGCCCAACACCACCGGCCATGCGGCGACCGACCATCTGCGCATCATGGCGCTGGCCGAGCTGGCGCTGGATCTCGCCGCCTCGGTGCTGGCCCCGGACGGGGCCTTCGTCACCAAGCTGTTCCAGGGCGGGGCGGAGCGGAGCATGCTGGAGCGACTGAAGCGGGATTTCGCCACCGTGCGCCACGCCAAGCCGCCCGCCAGCCGCAAGGAATCGCGGGAACTTTACGTGGTGGCGAAAGGGTTTCGCGGTCAAACCTGAACCATCACCCGAACCAGCCCCAGCACCGCCGCCGCCAGCGCCCCGGCGATCAGATCGTCCCCCATCACCCCCCACGCCCCGCCCCGCCGATCCGCCCAGCCCACCGGCCCCGGCTTGGCGATATCGAACACCCGGAACAGCACG
>DAHWNE010000257.1 GCA_027340195.1 Acetobacteraceae bacterium
CGGCTCCTCGCAGCTCGGCACCATCGCCCGGGTGATGGCCTCGGGCGTGCTCGGGTTGCGCGTCTCGATGGCGCTGGCGCTGGTGGCCTTCGTGATCGTCGCCATCGCCGAGAATGGTCGCATCCCGGTCGATAATCCCGCCACCCATCTGGAACTGACCATGGTGCACGAGGCGATGGTGCTGGAATATTCCGGCCGCCATCTGGCGATGATCGAGCTCGCCTCGGCGCTCAAGCTGCTGGCGATGATGGCGATCATCGGCTGCGTGTTCGTCCCCGCCGGGCTGGCCACCGGCGGCGCCGGGCTGGCCGCCTATGCGGTGGGGCTGGTCGCCTTCGCCGCCAAGCTGGCGGTGGGCGCGGTCCTGCTGGGGACGTTCGAGACCGCGATCGCCAAGATGCGGGTGTTCCGCGTGCCCAACCTGCTGGGGGGCGCGCTGATGCTGGGGCTGCTCGCCACCCTGTTGCTGTTCGTCTCGCGGGGGCTGTAGCCGGTGAGCCATTTCGCCTTCGATGTCGCGCATATGCTGGCCGGGCTGATCGTGCTGGGCAGCCTGACCATGCTCTATCAGGACCGGCTGACCGCGCTCATCAACGTGCTGGCCGGGCAATCGCTGCTGCTCGCCGCCTCGGTCGCCTGGCAGGGGCATCTGCAGGGCTCGGCCGAGCTCTATGCCACCGCCG
Source organism: Acetobacteraceae bacterium (assembly GCA_027340195.1). Classification (GTDB taxonomy): domain Bacteria; phylum Pseudomonadota; class Alphaproteobacteria; order Acetobacterales; family Acetobacteraceae; genus JAJZVS01. The sequence continues at coordinate 684 of DAHWNE010000257.1, forward strand.
CGCTGGCGCTGGTGTTCAAGGCGATCGCCATCCCCTGGGCGCTGCGCGCGCTGGTGGTCCGCCTGGGCCTGCACCGCGAGATCGAGACGGTGGCCGGCATCGGCCTCACCATGCTGGCCGGCATGGGGCTGATCGCGCTGTCGATGGAGGTGATGCTGCCGGTCACCGGCGCGGCGGGGCCGGTCGCCCGGCAGGATATCGCGCTGGCGCTGTCGGTGGTGCTGATCGGCCTGCTCATCATGGTCACCCGGCGCAACGCGGCCAGCCAGGTGGTGGGGTTCCTGTCGATCGACAACGGCATCAGCCTGGCCGCGACCGGCGCGCGCGGGATGCCGCTGGTGGTGGAGATCTCGGTCGCGTTCTCGGTGCTGGTGGCGTGCATCGTGATCGGCATCTTCCTGTTCCGCATCCGCGAGCGGTTCGACACGGTCGATCTCGGCGCGCTCGATGCCTCACGCGGGGAGCGGGCACGATGATCGGGCTGGCGCTGGTTCTGCTGACCCCGCTGGCGGGCGCCGCGGTGCTGGCCGGGATCGCCGATTATCGCGCCTCGGCGCGGGTGAACATCGCCGCCAGCGCGATCGCCTTCGCCGGCGCCCTGCTGCTGCTGGCGCATCGCCCGGCCCCCGGGCGCTTCCTGCTGGTCGATGACCTCAACGTGGTGTTCATCCTGCTGGGCACCTTCGTCGCCACCACCACCAGCGTGTTCTCCGCCGGCTATATCGGCCACGAGCTGGACACCGGACATCTGACGCCGGGCTATCTGCGCTTCTACCACGCCATGTTCCAGCTGATGATGTTCGGCATGAACCTGGCGCTGCTGGCCAACGATATCGGCGTGATGTGGGTGGCGGTGGAACTCGCCACCCTGTCCACGGTGGTGATGGTGGGCATCTACCGCACCCCGGCGGCGCTGGAGGCGGCGTGGAAATACTTCATCCTGGGTTCGGTCGGCATCGCGCTGGCGCTGTTCGGCACCATCCTGGTCTATCTGGCCGCGCGGCCCGAGGTGGGCGAGGGGCTTCGGGCGATGGAATGGACGGTGCTGCTGCGCCACGCGCGCGGCTTCGACCACCGGCTGCTGGACGTGGCGTTCATCTTCCTGCTGCTGGGCTACGGCACCAAGGTGGGGCTGGCGCCGATGCACGCCTGGCTTCCGGATGCCCATGCCGAGGGGCCGACGCCGATCTCCGCGGTGCTGTCGGGGCTGCTGCTGAATGTCGCGCTCTACGCGCTGTTGCGCTTCAAGCTGCTGCTGGCGGCCTGCCCGGGCGCCATCGCGCCGGGGCCGCTGATGGTCACGCTGGGGCTGATCTCGGTGATCTTCGCCGCGTTCATGCTGTACCGGCGGCGCGACATCAAGCGGCTGTTCGCCTATTCCTCGATCGAGCACATGGGCATCATCGTGTTCTCGTTCGGCATGGGGGGCGCGCTCGGCAATTTCGCCGGGCTGTTGCAGATGACCATGCATTCGCTCACCAAATCGGCGATCTTCTTCTCGGTCGGGCATGTGGCGCAGGTGAAGGGCACGCAGCGGATCGAGGCGATCGGCGGCCTGACCGAAACCCACCCGCTGCTGGGCTGGGCGCTGCTGGGGGGCGTGGCGGCCATCGCCGGGCTGCCGCCGTTCGGCGTGTTCACCGCCGAGTTCCTGGTGCTGAGCTCCACCTTCGCCCGCCAGCCGGCGCTGGCGGTGGCGCTGGGACTGGGGCTGTTGGTGGCGTTCGGGGCGCTGCTGGCCCGCGGGACCGAGCTGGCGTTCGGCCCGCCGCGCGGCGCCACCGGGCCGGTGCGCGCCTCCTATTGGCCGATCGCGGCGCATCTGGGGCTGGTGTTGGTGGCCGGGATCTGGCTGCCGGGGCCGCTGGTGGCCTGGTTCCGCCATGTCGCGGCGATGCTCGGATGAGCGAGGCGGTCCGCTTGACCGGGGCGGCGCGGTCTGGCCCACTCGGCGGCAGTCGTTACGCAATCACGACAGGAGCCGCGATCGTGGCCACGCCCAAAGCCGCCGGCGGCGGCAAGCTGCGCGGGGTGGAGGCCGGGCGTGGGATCGCCGCGGTGCTGGTGGTGCTGGTCCATGCCACATATATTTCCGGAAATTCGCCCGCGTTCGACGGCCTGTTCAAATTCGGGCGTGCGGGAGTAGATTTTTTTTTCGTGCTTTCCGGCTTCATCATCTATCTTGCACATGCGAGCGACCTCGGCCGACCGAACCGAGTTATCACCTATGCATGGAGACGATTTGTCCGAATTTACCCGACATATTGGCTTGTCATGGCCGGGTTCGGGGTAATACTGATCTTTTACCCAGAGCGCGATCCTTCGGTCACCTCCTGGGGCAACATCGTGGCGAGCGTGCTTCTGCTGCCCCGTTACCAGGATCCGATTTTAAAGCCTGCCTGGACGCTCCGCCACGAAATGCTCTTCTACCTGCTGTTTGCCGGGCTGATTCTGAATCGTAGCGCGGGTCGGATAGTGCTGGCGATCTGGGCTGGGTTCCTGCTGTGGCAGATCGGTGTATTCACTATCACTCTGCATCCCTGGTTCACCGGCATGGCCGGCTATTTGCCGTTCAGGGTCTTCAATCTCGAATTCTTCTTCGGCATGGGCGTGGCGGTGTTGCTGAGCCGCGGGAAGGCGCGCGCACCGGGCTGGTTTCTCGGCTTTGGCGCGGCGTTGTTCCTGGGCAATGGACTGATGGAATCTTTCGGCTCCGTCGGACCGGTGGAATGGCCGCCACATCAGCTGCTTTACGGAGTCGCCAGCGCGATGGCGCTGTACGGGGCGGTCGGGCTTGAGCGTGCCGGACAGTTGCGTGTGCCGGGCTGGTTATTCGTCATCGTCAGCGCGTCATACTCGATTTACCTCAGCCACATGATCTTGCTGATGACGATCCAGCATTTCCTGCCCCGTCTGCGCGGGCTGGTGCCGCTGCCGCCGGATCTGGTGTTCCTGCTGGCGGTCGCCATTTGCGTGATCGCCGGCGTGGCGTTTTCGCGCCTGGTCGAACAGCCGCTGCTGCGCGCGCTGCGGGACCCGTTGCGCGCCCGGCGCCCGGCGCGCGCCGCGGCGCCATGACCGGCTGGGACGCCGCCGTGCAGCGCCTGGCCGACGGGCAAGCCACCTTGCTCGGGCTCTGGGGCGAGCCGGGCGTTGTGCATCTGGCCGCGCTCGAGGGCGACGCGCTGGTCCATCTGACCCGCGCCAGCCCCTATCCCGCGGTCTCCGCCCGCCATCCGCCCGCGCTGCGGCCCGAGCGCGCGGCGCGTGATCTCTACGGCCTGGACCCGGAGGGGCTGCCCGATCCGCGGCCGTGGTTGATCCATGGCGAGACCCCGACCGCCTACAAATTCCTGCCGGTGGAGGGGGAGGGGCTGCATCAGATCCCGGTGGGGCCGGTCCACGCCGGCATCATCGAACCCGGGCATTTCCGCTTCACCTGCGACGGCGAAACCGTGGTGCGGCTGGAACAGCGCCTGGGCTACACCCATAAGGGGATAGAGGCGCTGCTGGCCGGCGCGCCGATCGATCGGGCGGCGCGGCTCGCCGGGCGGATCAGCGGGGATTCCACCGTCGCCTATGCGCTGGCCTTCGCGCTGGCGGTGGAGCGGGCCGGGGGCGTCAGCGTCCCGCCACGGGCGGTGTGGCTGCGCGCGCTGGCCGCCGAGCTCGAGCGGGTCGCCAACCATCTGGGCGATGTCGGCGCCGTCTGCAACGATGCCGCCTTCGCGCTGATGCACGTCCATTGCGCCGCACTGCGCGAGGAGGTGCTGCGCGAGGCCGCTTCCTGCTGCGGGCACCGGTTGATGATGGACTGGGTGGTGCCCGGCGGCATGGCCGCCGATCTGCCCGCCGCGGCGCCGGCCCGGCTGCTGCGCCTGACCGCGGAGCTGGAGCGCCGGTTCCGCCGGCTGGTGCGGCTCTACGACGGCACCGTTTCGTTGCAAGACCGCACGGTGGGCACCGGCACCGTCGCCCCCGCGCTCGCGGCCCGCTTCGGCGCCGGCGGCTTCGTCGGGCGCGCCTCGGGCCGCGCCTTCGATGCCCGCCGCAGCCCCGGCTACGCGCCCTACGACGCGCTCGGCTTTGCGGTGCCGACCCGCGCCGAGGGCGACGTGAACGCCCGCGTCTGGATCCGCATCGAGGAGATCTTCGCCAGCCTGGGCCTGATCGCCGACATCCTGGACCGGCTGCCGGACGGGCCGGTGCGGTCTCCGCTGCCGGCGGCGGCGGGCGAGGGGATAGCGTTGGTGGAGGGGTTCCGCGGCGACATCCTGGCCTGGGTGCGGCTCGACGGCACGGCGGTGGCGCGCGCGCATCTGCGCGATCCGTCCTGGTTCCAGTGGCCGCTGCTGGAGGCCGCTATCGAGGGCAATATCGTCGCCGATTTCCCGCTGTGCAATAAAAGCTTCAACTGTTCCTACTCGGGACATGATCTCTGATGTTCCGTACCCTGCTTGCCGGGCTGCGCCCGCCGCTCACCGAACCGCTGGCCGCCGACCCCGAGCTCGCCGCCGCCGGCGCGGCGCTGGACCTTGCGGCGCGGCGCCGGCTGGGGCGTGGGCTCGCCATCCGCGCGGTGGATGCGGGCTCGTGCAACGGCTGCGAGCTGGAACTGCACGCGTTGGGCAACCCGTGGTACGATCTGGAACGGTTCGGCCTGCGCTTCGTCGCCTCGCCGCGCCATGCCGACGTGCTGATGGTGACCGGCCCGGTGAGCTGGCAGATGCGGGAGGCGCTGGCGCGCACCTACGCCGCCACCCCGTCGCCGAAATGGGTGGTGGCGGTGGGGGATTGCGGGGCCGGCTGCGGGGTGTTCGCCGACAGTCCCGCCTGCGCCGGATCGGTGGCGAAAATCATTCCGGTCGATCTCACCATCCCGGGCTGCCCGCCGCCACCGGCGCGGCTGCTCGCCGGTCTCGCGGCGCTGTTGGAAGGGGGCGGGTTCCGCTGATCGCGGCCCGGGCGTAGCCTGCGCGCGGCGCCGCGGCTGCGTCGGCGCGGGAGGAACCCATGATAACCAAATTCGACAGCCTGTTCGCCGGCCACGTCGATCTTGAAAACGTCGGCTATGGCGGGATTCCGGTCAACGACCGCCGCCAGACCCCCGAGCACCTGGCCTCGGTGTTCGACAAGGCGGCGGCGATGGCTTCGGTGATGGACCGGCTCGGCTACGACACGTTCTGGATGGCCGAGCATCATTTCCAGCGCGAGGGATACGAGTGCATCCCGAACGTGATGATGCTGGCGCTGCACCTGGCGCATCGGACAAAGCGGCTGCGGATGGGCTGCGGGTTCAACATCGCGCCGATGTGGCACCCGCTGCGGCTGGCCGAGGATTTCGCCACCGTTGATCACCTGACCGGTGGGCGCGTCACCTTCGGCGTCGGCCGCGGCTACCATACCCGCGAGGTGGAGACCTTCGGCGCCCCGCTGCTGAATCAGGAGGCCAATCGGGAGCTGTTCGAGGAACAGGTGGAGATCGTCTTCAAGGCGTTCAACAACGAGAGTTTCTCCCACCAGGGCAAGCACTACACACTGCCGGCGCGCGTGCCGTACCGGGGCTACCAGCTGACCGAGCTGACCCTGGTGCCACGCCCGCGCCGTCTGCCGGTGGAATGCTGGCAGCCGATCCAGGGCGGCAGCCAGCGGGCGCTGGATTTCATGGCCCGGCACGACATCCGCGGCATGGTGGGCGGCGGGTCGGCCGAGGGCGGGGCGATGCACAAGACCGTGCTGGCCTTCCAGGAGGCGCACCGGCGCGCCGGGCGCGAGATCGCGCTGGGGGAGCGGCTGTGCTTCGGGTTCCATTTCTACATGGCCGACACGCGCGAGCAGGCGATCCGCGAGGCGGCGAAATACTACGAGGAGAACATGAAGATGTTCGGCGAGCTGCGGCTGGTACGCGCGCTGAGCGAGCAGCAGATCGAGATCATGCGCGACCCCGCCCGCGCGCCCGGGGCGAAGCTGCCGCGGATCGAGGAGGCGGTGGCCTCCGGCGGGTTCCTGTGCGGCGGGCCGGCGGAGATCATCGGCCATCTCGAGGCGCTGGAGCGCGCCTATCCGGGGCTGGAGCGGGTTTCCATCAGCCTTTCGGTGGGGGTGCCGGAGGCGGTGGCGGTGGAGCAGCTGGAGCGGTTCGGCACCGAGGTGATGCCGCATTTCACGCGCCGGGCTGGGACGCGCGCGGCGGCGGAGTAGCGGCCGGGGGGCGGCGGCGCGGACTTGAACGCTTGACACCCTGGCGGGCGGTGAGAAGGCGATCCCGACCGAGGAAAGACGCACGAGGATGCCCACGGTACTGCGCAGGAACGGGCTCCGCTTCTACCACTACAGCCATGAGCCCAACGAACCGCCGCACGTTCATATTGACCGCGGCGGTGCCTCGGCCAAGATTTGGCTGCACGACATCTCGCTCGCCTCCAATACCGGATTTTCTCCGCACGAACTGGGCGAGCTGCTAAGGTTGGTTCGAACGCACCGGCTCGCGCTCATGGAGGCCTGGGATGACTTCTTCGGCACAGGCACAGGGGGCTGACACCCGCATCCGCGAGGTGGCGGTGACCGCGGACGAGCTCACCGTCGCCCTGATGGACGGCCGCCGCATCTCCGCCCCGCTTGCCTGGTATCCGCGCCTCGCCGCGGCCACCCCGGACCAGCGTGCCCATTTCGAGATCGCCGGCGGCGGCTGGGGGATCCACTGGCCGGAGCTCGACGAGGACCTCAGCACTGAGGGCCTGCTTCGCGGTGCCCGCGCGCCGGCCCGGCCGCCGCCCCGCTCGTAACCCCCCTGGCGCCCCGAATTGGAATGATATAACATTCCAATCCATGCGCCGCCTCCTTCCCATCCCGCTCCTGCTTCTGCTGGCCGCCGCGCCGCGTCCGCGCATCCTGGCGGCCGAGAACATGTATGCCGACATCGCCGCCCAGATCGCCGGCCCTCGGGTGAGGGTCAGCGCGGTGATGTCCAACCCCGACACCGATCCGCACCTGTTCGAGGCCTCCCCGGCCACCGCGCGCGCGGTCGCCAGGGCCGACATCGTGGTGGTGAACGGCGCCGGCTATGACCCCTGGATGCGCCGCCTGCTCGGCGTCTCCCCCGCCCCGCACCGGGTGGTGCTGAGTGTGGCGCGGCTGATCGGCGCGCCCCCGGGGGCCAATCCGCATCTGTGGTACGCGCCGCAAGCCGCCCCGGCGCTGGCCCGCGCCCTGACCGCGGCGCTGGTGGCGCGCGATCCCGCCCATGCCGCGGCCTATCGTCGTCGCGAAGCCGCGTTCCTGGCCTCGCTGCGCCCGATCCGTGCGCGGATCGCCGCCCTGCGCGCGCGGTTTGCCGGGACGCCGGTGGCCGCCACCGAGCCGGTATTCGGCTACCTTGCCGCCGCGCTCGGCCTCAGGATGCGCGGCGCGGCGTTCCAGCGCGCGGTGATGAACGGCACCGAACCCGCCCCGCGCGACGTCGCCCGGCTTGACCACGCGATCTCCACCCATGCGGTGCGGCTGCTGATCTACAATCTCCAGGCCACCGACCCCGCCGCGCAGCGCCTGCTGCGCCTGGCCCGCCGCGCCGGCGTGCCGGTGCTGGGGGTGACCGAGACCGAACCGGCGGGTACCACTTTCCAGAGCTGGGTGCTGGGCGAGCTCGACGCGCTCGCCGCCCGGCTCGATGGGACGCGATGAGCGCGGTGGCC
>DAHWNE010000270.1 GCA_027340195.1 Acetobacteraceae bacterium
TCAAACCCGGCCTACAGCGGATCCCAGGAGAACACCTCCCCGGACCGATCCAGCGGCATGAACGCGGGCTTCAGCGCCGGCAGCGCGTGCTCGGCGATGGTCTCCGGCGTCCAGCCCTCAGCGCGGTGGACGATCCGTGCCGGGCGCGGAGAGGTGAACAGGATCAGCTCGTTCATCCGCGTGCCGAACACCTGCCCGGTCACCTCCTTCGCCGCGTCGGAGGCCAGGAACACCGCGCAGGGCGCGTTCTTGTCCGGCGTCATCGCCTGGATCTTCGCCACCCGCGCCTGCTGTTCCGGCGTGGTGGCGGGAATGGTGCTGGTCATCCGGCTCCAGGCGAACGGCGCGATGCAGTTCGAGCGCACGTTGTAGCGCTTCATGTCCAGCGCGATCGATTTCGACAGCGCGGTGATCCCCAGCTTGGCGGCGGCGTAGTTGGCCTGCCCGAAATTGCCGATCAGCCCGGAGGTGGACGACATATGCACGAAGGCGCCGCTCTCCTGCTTGCGGAAATGCTCGGCGGCGGCGCGGCTGGTGAAAAAGCTGCCGTTCAGATGCACGCCGATCACCGCCAGCCAGTCCTCCGGCGTCATCTTGTGGAAGATCACGTCGCGCAGGATGCCGGCGTTGTTGACCACGATGTCGATCCGCCCGAAATGATCCAGCGCGGCCTGGATGATCTTCTGCGCGCTGCCCCACTCGGCGACCGAATCGGTGCTGATCTCGGCCACACCGCCGCGCTGCTCGATCAGCTGCTTGGTCTGTTGGGCCGGAGTGGCCGAGGCGCCCTCCCCGGAGACCGAGGCCCCGACGTCGTTGATGATGATCTTCGCGCCCTGGCCGGCCATCATCAGCGCGATCTCGCGGCCGATGCCGCCGCCCGATCCGGTGACCACGGCCACCTTGCCTTGCAGCATTCCTGGCATGAACGAACCTCCTCCGGTTGCAACCCGGCCACGTTAGGCGGCCCGGCCGGCGCGCGCTAGACTGCGCCCCGAACCACGGGGGAGCCGCGCCGGGATGGCCGCCGAACTGCTCTGCATGGGCGAACCGATGCTGGAGTTCAACCAGCTTCCCGCCGATGCCGAAGGCCGGGTGCTGTATCTGGAAGGCCACGGGGGCGATACCTCGAACGCCGCCGTGGCCGCCGCCCGCGCCGGGGCTTCGGTGGGCATGATCGCCGCCGTCGGCGACGATCCGGCCGGCGCATCCTTCCAGGCCCTTTGGGCGCGCGAGGGGGTCGATGCCGCGACCGTCCGCATCGATGCCCATCACCCGACCGCGGTCTATTTCGTGTTCCACGGGCCGGAGGGGCATCGGTTCCTGCACTATCGTGCCAATTCGGCCGCCGCCAACTACGCCCCGGCCGATCTGCCGCGCGCGGCTCTGGGCGCCTGCCGGGCGCTGTTCCTGTCCGGCATCAGCCTCGGCATTTCCACCTCCGCCGCCGATGCGGGGCTGGAGGCCATCGCGCTGGCCCGCGCCGCCGGCGCGCTGGTGGCGTTCGACACCAACTACCGGCCCCGGCTGTGGCCGCCGGCGCGGGCGCGGGCGGTGATGGAAGCCGCCATCGCCATGGCCGACATCGTCTTCCCCGGCGAGGAGGATGCGCTCGCCATGCTGGGCCTGACCGATCCGGCGGCCATCCTGGCGCATTATCGCGACCTCGGCCCGCGCATCGTGGCGTTCAAGCGCGGGGCCGGCGGGGTGGCGCTGGCGACCGAGGGCGGCCGGCTCGATCTTCCCGCCCATCGCGTCGCCGCGGTGGATGCGACCGGCGCCGGCGACACGTTCTGCGGCAGCTTCCTGGCCCGCATTCTGGCCGGCGACGCGCCGGAGGATGCCGCGCGGTACGCCAATGCCGCCGCGGCGCTGAAATGCACCGGCTACGGGGCGGTGGCGCCGATTCCGCGCCCGGCGGCGGTGCGCGCGCTGCTGGCCGCGGGCTGATCCGGCCCTTGCACCGCGCCGCGGCCCGGGTTCCAATGCCCGGGCCAGGAGGAAACGCCATGCCCGAGCCCGCCCGCGCCCGCCCGCAACCGACGCCCGAGACCCAGCATTTCTGGGACGGCACCAGGGCCGGCGAACTCCGGCTGCAACGCTGCGACGCCTGCGCGAAGGTGTATTTCCCGCCGCGTCCGTTCTGCCCCGCCTGCGCCTCGCGCTCGGTCAGCGTGTTCCCCGCCTCCGGCCGCGGGAGCCTCTACAGCTATGTGATCCATCACCGGAAAGTGCCGGGGTTCACGCCCCCCTATGCGATCGCCGTGGTGCAGCTGGACGAGGGGCCGCGCATGATGAGCAACATCGTCGATTGCCCGCAGACGCCGGAGGCGCTGCAACTGGATATGCCGCTCGAGGTCGTGTTCGAGAAGCTCGACGACGAGATCACCCTGCCCCTGTTCCGTCCGGCGAAAGGCTGAGCGCGATGACCCCCAACAGCGTCGCCATCGTGGGTGCGGCCGAAACCACCCGCCTCGGCACCATTCCCGACATGAGCCAGATCCAGCTGCACGCCGATGCCGCGCTGAACGCGATGGCGGATGCCGGGCTGAAGCCGTCCGATATCGACGGCGTGGCCACCGCGGTGGAAACCCCGCAGCAGATCGCGCATTACCTGGGCATCACGCCGAGCTGGGTGGACGGTACCTCGGTCGGCGGGTGTTCGTTCATGATCCATGT